>JBFGLD010000991.1:0-3130 GCA_041576335.1 Anaerolineae bacterium
GATCTGCTTGCGGCATAGGGATCAACGTGACCTCGTCGAAACCAAGCTGCACCTGGCCGTGGTGGTTGAGGAGCTGCAGTCGTTGAGCCCCGCTGACATCGACCCGCAGCTGCTGCCCGGCCACATCCACGTGAAATTGGGCGGTGGAACCTTCGAACACAATTTGCTCAACCGTGCCCTGGAGCACGTTGAGGTAGCTGCCAGGCTGCCCATTTTCCAGGATGGTGATATTTTCCGGCCGAATATAGGCCACAACCGGATCACCCATTTGTAGGTCGGGATGGGTCTGACAGCGTACGACAAGTTCATCGGCCTGCACCACGGTCCTGTTTTCCTCAAACCCGGCCACAAGGCCGCTGAGACGATTGTTGGCGCCGATAAACTCGGCCACAAAGTCACTTTGCGGCTGTAGATAAATTTCGGTTTGGCTGCCCAACTGCTCGATGCGGCCGTGGTTCATCACCGCAATCCGGTCGGAGATGGCAAACGCCTCCGACTGGTCGTGGGTCACGTAGATGGCGGTTTTGCCCGTTCGGCGCTGCAAATCTAAGATGTTGTATTTGAGGGTCTCCCGCAGATTCCGGTCCAGCGCCGAGAGCGGCTCGTCAAAGAGGAGCACCCGCGGGTCGGTCGCCAGTACTCTGGCCAAAGCTACCCGCTGCTGTTGGCCGCCGGAAAGCTGGCGCGGCAGGCGATCGGCATAGCCGGCCAGGTTGACCAGCGTGAGCATCTCTTCGACCTTAGATTTGATGTCCTGCTTGGCGCGACCCTTGACCGACAGGCCAAAGCCGATGTTGTCGGCCACGGACATATGCGGAAATAGCGCCGGGGATTGAAACACAAAACCTATATTGCGGGCATTGGGAGATTGGTTGGTGACATCCTGGTCATCGAAAAAAACCTCCCCGGCGGTAGGCTCGATCAAGCCGGCCACCATGCGCAGGGTCGTCGTTTTGCCGCAGCCCGACGGACCGAGCAGGGTGACAAACTCGCCGTCAGCCACATCAAGATTAATGTGGTCTACTGCGACCGTTGACCCAAAATGTTTGCTAATATTTACCAGACGTACTCGAGCCATGCGGTCTTCCTATGAAAAGTATGACTGAGACTCATTCAAATCAGATATGTCCCTTTCAGATAGCGCGAGCCGAACATGCGAAAAAAGACGATAACCGCGGTAAAAGAGACAATCTGCATAAACGCAGCCAGCGCCGCCGTGGTATTTTGGATTCCCGCGGTGCGCACCAGGTTAAACACCCGTAATGGGGCGGTCTGCACACTCGGCGGAGCCACAAATAAGGTTACCAGGTATTCGTTGAAAACAATGATAAATGACAATAGAATACCGGCGCTAATGCCCGGCCCGATCAGGGGTAAAACCACTCTGAAATAGGTCTGCCAGCGAGTCGCCCCTAAGCACAGGGCCGCTTCTTCAAACACAAGCGGTAAATCCTTCATCGCCACGACAATGGGAATGAGCATCAGCGGAAACGTCCCAACGACCATAGCGAAGACCAATCCCCAGATAGACGTGGTCAAGCCGTAGGTAAAATTATAGGTCAAAACCAGGCTGAGGCCTAGCACCGGGGCCGGGGTATAGAGCGGTAAAGTCAATGCGGACAGGATAATTCGCTTGCCGGGAAATTCGTAGCGAACCAGGGCATAAGCGGCCGGCAGTGTAATCAACAGGTTGAGGGTAATGGCCAGGGCTGACACTCTAAAGCTGGTGGCCAGATTGTTGGTGAAGCTGCCAAAGACGTAGCCAAAATTGCTGAGGGTGTAGACCCCGGTCGTCCCCTTTTGCAGGGAGTAATTTAACAAGGCCATAAATGGAGCCACAAACAGCACCAGGCAAAACCAAATATAGAGGTGGCTCAGCAAATCCATCAGGCGGCGCAGCGTCAACCGCATCCGGCGCTTGCCTTGAATCTTCCCCCCCGGGCGGGGTTGCGGCAGCGAAGTTATAGTCATTAGACCAAAGCTCCCCGAGAATATCGCAGCGAGGTGTAATTGACGGTAAAAGCTAGGATCATCAAGACCACACCCATGGTCGTACCCAGGCCATAATCAAGCTGGACTACGCCCCGTTGGTACAGGGTCCAGGCCAGGGCTCGCTGCTCCTCCAGGCTGCCCAGGAGCAGGGGCTCGGCAAAGGCACCCACATTCCAGCCAAAGCACATCAGGATCCCGGCAATGACTCCTGAGCGGGTCAGCGGCAGCAGAACCCGCCAAAATGTCTGCCAGGGCCTGGCCCCCAAACAGACCGCGGCCTCCTCCAGGGTCGGGTCTACATTGCTGAGGGCTGCCCCGATATTCATCACCATAAAAGGAAAAGTGAAGATGGCCATAGCAAATACGACGGAGGGCAAGCCGTACAGTACTTGAACGCCCTGCAAACCGAGCAAATTAAGCAAGGGTGACAGCCAGCCTCCGGGCAGAAGAATGAAGCGCATGCCAAAAGCAATGTACAACGCGCCAAACATGGGGAATACCATAAGGCCGCGCACGAGGTCACGGTAGCGAACCTTGCGCACCAAAATATAGGCAAAGGGAAAGCCAAACACCAGGTCAGCCAGGGCGGCCAGTCCGGCCAACTTGACTGTGACCCAGACGTTGGGCGCATAGCGGCTGAGCAGGTCCAGATAGTTTTGCATCGTGTAGGTTGGACCGGCCGGAGCCAGGAAACTATCTTTGGCCGTGAAGCTCATAAGGATGATAAAGCCGAGCGGATAAAACAGAAAAAGCAGGGCTATCAGCACCGCCGGCAGCAACAACAGGGCCGACCGCCACTGCTGCCGGCGGCTGCCCTGGCCGGCGGTCGCCTGGCTCAATTCGGATGTGGCCGGCGGGGCCATCTCCCGGGCCATAATTTATCTCCTCCGATGGATGACGAACGGCGAATGGCGATCGTCGGCTCGCCATTCGCCAATTCACTATAAAAGTTACTGTCCCAGCCGTTCGGCGTAATGGTTCATCCAGATATCGACCCCGCTGCTGTAGGCTTCCCAATCCATGGTCTGGAATAGTTCGTCAATCTGCTGAGAGGTGGGGAAGTAGGTGAAGTAGTCATTGACGAACCAGTCCGGGATCAAGCTTTGGGAATAGGCCGGCCCCAAGAAGCCTTCGTGCA
>JBFGLD010000992.1:0-3122 GCA_041576335.1 Anaerolineae bacterium
AATCAACTGCATCTCGGCTGTTCGTGTCTAACTTCCGGGTGCGATAGGCCTCGTAATCCGGGACCAGACGGTCATATTCTCCGTCCATTAACGGCGATGAGATCATAAAATCAGCGGAGGCCCGATTACAGGCAATCGGAATGTTCCACACAATCGCCATGCGCAAAAGCGCCTTGATATCGGGATCATGGGATAGTGACTCAAGCGGATCCGAAAAGAAGATCACAAAGTCAATCTCGCCATCAGCAATCCTGGACCCAATTTGTTGGTCGCCACCCAGTGGCCCGCTTTGGAGTTTAGTGATTTCGAAGCCAAGTTCCTGTTCCAGCAGTGCGCCGGTGGTGCCGGTGGCGTATATTCGATGGTGGGCCAGGAGAGTGCGGTTGAATTTAGCCCATTCCACCAGATCCCCTTTCTTATGGTCGTGCGCAATGAGGGCGATCTTCTTATTATGCTCCATCGCGATTTTTTTGTGAGTCATCTGATCCCGTTATCCTTGGTCTCCGCCGCAACGGATGGTCACTCTTTATGAATTGCGCCGACTTGGGTGGGGTCAAAATTTGCTGGCCACATTGTATCATTATTATATTTCGCCCGGCGCAAGTTAACTTCACGTAAGTCAGTCTCGCGCAGATCGGCCTGGCGCAGGTCAGCATCATGTAGGTCGGCTCTGCTTAGTTCTGCCTGGCGCAAGTTGGCCCCCGTCAGATTGGCCCTGCTCAAGTCGGCCTCACCCAGATTGGTCCCTTGCAGGTTGGTCCGGCAAAGATCGGCCCGACGTAAGTAAGCCTGACTCAAATCAGCCCCCTGCAGGTTGGCCTCATTCAGATCAACCCACCATAGGTCGGCGTGACGCAGATTTGGTATTTCGCCATTATCGTGCGCAGTGTTGACTGTATATATAACTTCTTCACGAGTCAGTAACATGTTTTTATTCAGACAATCGTCGTCATTACCTCACCTCCGCAGCCCTGGTCCATCGAATAATAAGTTAAATATGGAAATATTCCCGTCAGCAGCCTGACAGAATCGCTACCCACAGTGGCTTGGGCTGTAGTAGTGATCAACATTAGTGATTGACGAGGGGAATTACAATTATAAATGATTGGGGTTCAGAAATCTATCAGCGGAATTCTGATTATCGGGTAGGGTTTAGGCTGATCCATTTGTAGGTAATTGCCCTACAAATGGTAAAATTTGGAGGGGTAAGAGCGCCACCGAGTGGGGCGAGGCATTACTCGATCAGCCCGTTCTCAATGGCATAACGGATGATCTCGGCGTTGGTTTCCAAATTCATCTTTTGCAGCAGGCGGGTCCGGTAGGTGCTGACGGTCTTGGCGCTCAGCGACAGGGTCTCGGCAATTTCCGTGACCGTTTTTCCACTCGCCATCATTTGCATCACCTGGAACTCGCGGTCGGATAATGCTTCATGCCGCGGCCGCTCGGAAGCCGTATCCAGGCCAAAGGCCAGGCTCTCGGCCAGACTCAGGCTGATGTATTTCCCGCCGCCGACCACTTTGCGGATGGCTTTGATCAGTTCAGCCGGCGCATTTTCTTTGGTCAAGTAGCCAGCCGCGCCGGCTTTGAGCACGCGCACCGCAAACTGTTCTTCGCCGTGAATGCTGAGGACCAGCACCGGCAGGTCGGGCTGTTCGTGTTTTAGCTCCTTAAGGATGTCGAACCCGCTGCGATCGGGCATGGTAATGTCCAGCACCAGTACATCCCAGCCGCCGGCCCGAACCTGGTCCAACGCTTCCTGGCCGTTGACGGCTTCACCGGTGACCGCCATATCGGGGATTCCCGACAAAATCTGCCGCAAACCCTGGCGCACAATCGGATGATCATCGGCGATGAGCACTTTGATCATGTGATCCCTCCGTGATATTTACGATGCTGGGCGGCAGGGTCTTGAGTGTTTGCATCCAGCGGCAGCCGGACGGTAACCGTGGTCCCTTCGCCGGGAGTCCCCCGAAACCGAACCTCGCCAGCCCGCAACCGGGCCCGTTCCTGCATTCCCAGCAGCCCAATTGATTTTGGACTGTTAATCTCACTTTCTGTGATACCTCGCCCGTTATCTTGCACCTGGAGCGTCAGAAACGCGGCCGTCTCCTCCAGGATAACCTCCACCCTAGTAGCGCTGGCGTGCCGGGTCACGTTAGTGAGAATTTCTTGAAAAATACGGAAGACCGTCGTCGCCCCATCGGCATCCAGGGTCGTCTCCTCCGGGGCGCTGACAAGTTTACCCTTAAGGCCAGAACGGGTTTGAAATTCCTGAAGCTGCCAATCAATGGTCGCCACCAGGCTCAGATCTAGAATGCCCGGCCGCAACTCAGTTGCAATTCGACGCACGGCCCGGACGATAATATCTGTCAGGTCGGACATCGCCCGCGTTTTTTCCAACAGGGCTGGCTGCGGTTGATCCAAATGCTTTTGCAGCCAGGCTACATCCATTTTTAGTCCGGTTAAGGCCTGCCCAAGTTCGTCGTGGATCGCCCGGGCAATTTGGGTGCGTTCTTCCTCTCTGACCGTCTGCAAGCGAGCGGATAGTTCGCGCAGCTGTTCGGTTGAACGATGAAACTCGTCTTCCTAACTCAGACAGCTGGTAATTTCACGTTCCAGGCTGGCGTTGGCGGCCAGAAGTTGGCTGGTAAGTTGGGTCAGGCGCGCTTCCAGCTCGGCAATCAACTCTTGGGATGCCTGGTGTTGGTCGGTTAGGTTGTTATTTGGGGCTCGGGGCAATGGTTTCATACCATAATTATAGCTTGAAGGAGTCTGAAAAGGTATAAATGCTATCCATTCTGGCGGGTACTGCGACCCACAGTTCAATGCCCGATGAGTTTGGATTCCCCGGCTGCGGATCGGCTATCTGCCGGCCGGGGATGGCTCATATTTGATCTCTGAGTGAGGTAGAACCGTATCAGTTTGCAGGGCTGCACATCGACTCAGTGCGCCCTTTAGGCTCCAGGCTGGTCACCACGGCTTGGGCCATCTTATCAAGGCCGGCTTTCAAGCGGCGGCGGGCCGCATCTCGAAAAATCAGCCGTTTAGCCATTGTTGGTTCTTTTCCGTCTTAAAGATACGTAATCAATCTCCTTATCATTTCGGCCAATAGTAAAATACCC
>JBFGLD010000993.1:0-3112 GCA_041576335.1 Anaerolineae bacterium
GATGGTTATCAGATGGAGAATGGATGGTATGCCCAGCGAAACTGAGAAAATCACGATCAATTTGGGGTTTATCGACTTGGGGCAGATCGACCTGTTAGTTCAGGAAGGTTTTTATTCCAACCGCACCGACTTTATTCGCACCGCCATTCGCAATCAACTTGCAACGCATGCTGAGGTGGTCAAAGAAACGGTGGCCCGCAAGACCCTGGTGCTGGGGCTGCAGCAGTACACCCGCCGCGACCTGGAAGCAGTAAAGGCGGCTGGGGAGAAGCTTCAAATTCAGGTCCTGGGTTTGGCCATTATTGCCGATGATGTCCCTCCGGAACTGGCCCGGTCCACCATCGACTCACTGGTCGTGTTGGGCGCTTTACGGGCCAGCCGCGCGGTCAAGTCCGCGCTGGTCGATAGAATCCGCTAAGCAACCGTGCTGTTACCGCACCACGCTGCCTCTTGCTCCTGCGAAATGAGGGGTCAGGGATTAGGAATAAAGGCTATGGCCTTGTATTAGCGAAAGGGGAACCAAGATCATGTTCACGAATAGGAAAAAAATACGCGCCAGGATGCTGGAAGCGACCCGTCTCACCCGGACAAGAGATCTGCTCAAGGCGACCGCTGTGATTGGACGCACCTTGCGAGATGCACTTGAGCCAGACCCCAGCCCGGACACGGCAGATCAGCCGGCTGAGCCATTTGTCGAGGGATCATTTCGCGTTGTTGATTCCGATGCCGCACCCCGGAAACCCTCGGCGCGGGAGCCGAACCTACAACAGGTTGAGGTTACGGTCGCAGCCCCCGCTGCGCCGGACAGGGCCGAGACGGCTCCCGACCATAAACAAGCCGCGACCCAGCCGGTCGAAGACCCCTCGACCTCTACCGCTAACCAGGCTGCCGGCGCCAACCTACCGACCGAAACCCCGCCGCTGGTCTCCGATTTACGCTTACCCCTTGGTCTCCCCTTGCGTTTGCGGCAATGGAAAGAAAAGATACCCAGCCCGCAGACAACCTCTGTTCCAGAACAAACAGCTGAGATAGGACAGGACAAAGGACGGTTTCTGGCGGAGTCTTACACCAACGAGGCCGGGACGCGCGCCTACAAGCTATATGTGCCCAGCGGCTATCATGGACAGGCCTTACCTCTACTGGTCATGCTGCACGGCTGCACGCAGTCCCCTGATGATTTTGCGGCCGCCACCCGCATGAATGAATTCGCTGAAACCCATTCGTTCTTGGTTGCCTATCCTGCCCAAACATTCAAGGCCAACCTGGGGAAATGTTGGAACTGGTTTAAGGCCTCAGAGCAGCAGCGCGACCGGGGCGAACCGGCTATCATTGCCGGCCTGACCCACCAGATCATCGAAACCTATGGCGTTGATACGCGGCGGGTCTATGTGGCCGGGATATCGGCCGGCGGGGCCATGGCCATGGTCTTGGGCATGACTTACCCTGATCTCTATGCCGCCACCGGCATTCAGTCCGGCGTTCCCTACGGAGTCGCCCATAATATTCCTTCCGGCCTGGCCGCCATTAAGGGGGCAGGGTCAATATCTGTCGACCGGCTTACGAGCGCCCCGGGAGGGAAGGCAAAGCCGCGCCTTGTCCCGACGATTGTCTTCCACGGCGACCGGGACTCGATTGTATACCCGGATAACAGCGATCAGATCATCGCGCAATGGCTGAAGATTCAAGTTGAGCAAGGGAACAGGGGTTCGACGCCGCAGGTAACGGTCCACCAGGGCCAGGTGCCCGCCGGTCACGCTTACACTCGCTCTGTCTACCACGATGGTAGCGGGCCGACCCTTATGGAGCAGTGGCTTGTCCATGGCGCCGGTCATGCCTGGTCAGGGGGAAATCCAAACCTCTCGTGGACTGATGCGAAGGGACCCGACGCCACGCGGGAGATGCTCCGCTTTTTCTATGAACACCCCCACCCTGAGGCGTGATTGCAGCAGCATTAATAGCCGGTAAATCTTAGGTGACCCATTTTTGCAAGTTCGGCCAAGTCATGGAAAAATAGTGGAGGAATTGAGCCAAAACCTGCTTGCAAACATTTAGCTGAGGTAAGAATCTCGGCTTCCGGGTGAAGCCTTAATGAATCGAGCGCTGCTGGTCATTGCCAAACGCCCTGCTGAAGGGCAGACTAAAACTCGCCTCAATCCCCCTTTTTCTGACCAGGAGGCGGCGCAGTTATATGAATGTTTTTTGCAGGATATGCTTCTCGTGGCCCGGGCGGTGCCTCAGGTAAGCCGCCTGATAAACTATTGGCCGCTTGAAGCAATTGATTTTTTTCAACAACTCGGGCCCGACTTCGAGCTCATCCCCCAGCATGGCGATAATCTTGGCCAGCGCCTGGATAACATTCTAACCCACTGCTTAACTTATGGCTTTGACCAGGCCGTGATCACGAACAGCGACAGCCCTACCCTGCCGGCAGCATACCTGGGTCGTGCCTTTGTGCTGCTAAACCAGGCTGACGTTGTACTTGGCCCGTGCGACGACGGCGGCTACTATCTTATTGGATTGACCAGGCCTCAGCCACGCCTGCTGCGCGAGGTTGAAATGTCGACCCCGAGCGTTCTCAAGGATACGCTGGCGCTGGCAGCCGAAGAAGGCCTGCGGGTGGCGCTGCTGCCGACGTGGTACGATGTCGACACCGTGTCCGGGCTAAACCGGCTAATTGAAGAACTCAGGCAGACTGCCGCTGAGGTTGCGCCCCATACCCGGCGTTTTTTAAAGCGCTTTAACCGAAAACTACTATGAAAATCGCTGTCATCATCCCGGCCCTCAATGAAGCCGATTGTATTGCGACTCTAGTTACCGAAACGCGAGCTCAGCCGGTCGATCGCGTGATAGTCGTTGATAATGCCTCAACCGATGAGACCGGTCACGAGGCCGGGCGGGCCGGTGCTCACGTCGTGTACGAAGCTCGACGTGGATACGGTTATGCTTGTGCCGCCGGAGTGGCCTCCGCCGGTAATATGGATGTACTGCTTTTCTTAGACGGCGATTACAGCTGCTCGCCCCATGAAATTCCGGCTCTGCTGGCTCCGCTGCGGGAAGACCGGGCCGATTTGGTCATCGGCTCACGGGAGCTGGGACATATAGCCCCGGGCGC
>JBFGLD010000994.1:0-3108 GCA_041576335.1 Anaerolineae bacterium
GATCGAGGCCGGTCGCCGGCCCGAAACCGGCATGGTTTCAGGTTCGTCGATCGGCTTGACGCCGGGTTCTGCTACCCCGGCTGCCGGGTCCGGGGGAGGAGCCGGCGAGGTTGTTGGCCCGTCACCTGGGGGCACAGCGACCGACTCCGCGGGCGGTGACGGCCCTGCGGGATTTTCCGGTCCGGCTCCAGACCTTACCTTGGACGAAGGTTGATCAGTCCTTAACTTTCGTTTAGACTTTTTCGACCGCGCGCGGATGACGAAGAGAAGTACAATGACGATGATCAGTAAAATGACGATAAGCAGGATAACTAGCCCGGCGCCACCCAGCAGGGCCAAATCGGATTGGCCGGTTGGCATGAGTGGTTGGAGCGTAATCGCCGCAAAGGAACACGAGGACAAGTACGACTGGAAAGATTTATCGGTACTGGGAGCGTCTGGCCAATCGATGTGCGCTAATCGCTTTGTCATAGCTTGCTTTCCTCCGCCCAAGTAGTTTAAAGCATAACATAGATTGAGGGCAGATGGGTATAATTAGGCTCACCACCCGACTTCGTCTGGCGATCAAAACGGTGGTCATAAAACAGTGAAATTCGTTGAATTTATGGTCAACCGGAAATAACAGTAGTTTAGCACATGCTGTACAGCTTTGCAATTTGAAATTGAAGCGCAACCGAAAGAAACTTATGCGGGCCGATGAAGGAAAACAACACCGGGTTGACGGTTGTCGGTCAACCCTTACCTCGATGGAACCGGCGAGAGAGTTTGCGGTGAGTTCGCAGCCAGGTTGCAGTGGCTACAACGGCGATTGTGGTTAGCATGACCAAGGCCAGCCCTGCTCCAATTCTAAAAGAAAGCGGCCGGTACTCAAACCGAACCGTATGTTCTCCGGCCGGAACAAATACAGCACGGCCCAGGTAATCGGCCCGGAGGATTGGGGCAGCGCCCCCGTCGAGGGTGGCCACCCAACCGGGGTAATAGGTATCGAGCAAGACCAAATAACCCGCTTGAGCTAAATCAAGGTGTATCTCCAGCATCTGTGGATTTTCGCTGACGATGACAGCCGTGCTGTCTGTGCCTTGCAAGTCCGGGGCCGGGTTAGTTAGGGGTACGGCCGGTACGCCGTTTGCGGCCTCTAGGACCACCGTCTTCCGAAAATCCAGGCTGCGTTCTTGGAGGTAAGCCAGGGCTTCATCCGGGCTGCCGGCCCTGATGGCCTGATGAACCACGAAGGCGCGCGGCAGCGCATTTTTATTTTCATATACATATGAGGTCTCGTCACTGTAAGCCAACGGGTAGGTCGAAGCTACGTCCGCGCCCATTTGCCCGGGGGTGAGCAGGTATCTTACGCCCAAAACCTGCAGTCCCTGCACCGGATCGGCCTGGTCTAGCAATGTATCATAGCGGGCCAGCCGCAGCGGTGAAGCGTAGCCACCGGCGCTGTGCACCCGGTATCGCGAGGGATAATACTGCCCCAAGTGGGTACCCCCCCACTCCTCGGTGTTAACGCCCAATGGAAACACTCGCCCGTTGTCGACGTGTTCTAACACATACCGGGCTCCCCCGGATAGTCGCTGCCACCAACTATCCGGTTTGATTGGATTGATGGTGGTCCCCCCGGCCAGGATAAGATCGACCGCAACAGCCGCGACTACCAGCCTGGCAAATGTGCGGTTAGAGAGCGGCCGGGCAAAATGAAGTGAAAATAAACTAATCGCCACGACGATATTTGCCGCCAGTAAGAAAACCGGTACCGTGAGTATGATAATTCGGCTGAGCAGCAGGCGGTCCATGTAGACCGGGTTGGGCTTATAGCCAATATCCAAAAAGGTCGCTACAAGTCTGGGATAAGGATTTTCGAGCGCATTGCTCCAGACAAGTAGTTCGGCGCTGAAAAACCAAATCAAACCCAGCCCGGCCAAAATCAATAGGCTTAACAGAAGTAGAATGCTCCATACGGTATAGGATATCCCCTTGACGAGTAGCTTCTCGAGCCCAAAACCGGCCAAAATGGCCAGGGCCAGATTGCTAACCATCAACCAGCGGGCCGGGATGCGAAACAAATCAAACCCCGGCATGTACTGGATGACGTACCGGTAAAGCGGCGTGTAACGGCCTGAGGCCATCAAACTACTACCTACAAGCAGCAAAGCAAAAAATAGTACCGTCCGCCGGCGTTGTAACGACCCTCGTTGGAGCAATGTCGTCAGGCTCAAAACGGCCAGTATCAAAGGGATGAATCCAACATAAATGAAATCTTCTTGAAACGGGTCACCACCCTTAAACCCAACCACATTGTTGCCAAAGGCGCTGGGAACAAGCAAATTGAGCCACATAAAGGGCGGCAGTGAATTTTCGGTCAATAGATCGAGACCCCGATCCATTGAACGGCTGGTGAGTTGGATCAGCTCTAGCGAGGGCAGCAACTGGGGCGCGCCAATCAAAAAGCCGGTAGCGATCATTACGGTAAACAGTAGGCCCGTGTGTAAGGCGTTTCGAACGTTACCGCGCTGTGGCTCTGTGCCCTCAAAAAAATCGATGATAATTTTGTACAGGCCGTAGCCGGTCACGGTAACCAGCGTATAAAAAACGATCTGAGAATGAACGGCGAAGATTTGAAAGGCCAGGCCAAGCCCCGCCAACATGGCCACCAGCCAACTGCGCTTCCGCGCCACCTGTATGGCAGCATATAATACCAGCGGTAACCAGACTGCCGTCGTCATAATATTTGGATTAGGCGTCTGAGCCATTAAAACGCCGCCAAAGCCAAAGGCCAAACCGGACAAGGTGGCTGCCGTTTTGTCTAAGCCTAGTAAGCGGGCCAGCGCATAGGTAAAGCCGGCAGCCAGGGTGAAATGGAGCAGCGTGAAAAACGAGAATTCGAGGGATGGAGATATAGGACTCAGAAAAAGTAATCTGAAGGGGTAAAGTACACCAATTTGAGGTTCGGCCAACATAGGGACCCCGGCCTGCCGGTAAGGGTCCCACAGGGGCACGCGGCCGGCCCGCCACTCCTCTGCAAAAAAAATGTGACCCGGGTAATGAATCCAGGTTATATCGGTTTTGTAGAGTGTCTGTCCACCGAAGATGATGTCCGGAAACGCGACC
>JBFGLD010000995.1:0-3106 GCA_041576335.1 Anaerolineae bacterium
CACCGGCGGCTAATTTGGGGATACGATTAGCTGATGTGACCTGGACAAACTCAAGCGCATTCTCATCACCCAACCACCGTTTGGCAAACTCCTTCATAATATCGATATCAAAACCAACAAGCTCGCCTTCCTCCAGGAAGCCAAACGGTTTGAAATCAAACTTCACCCCGGCTACAAATTTGCCCTCGTCGAAAATTTGATCAACCTTGGATTGAACCGGCTTATCCAGAATGGTAGGGGAGTTGGCAAACCTGTAGGGCCACTCACCCGGCAGAACTTCTACCCCATACGGGCTGGAATCCTCGCCAAACCACGTTCTGTACAACCGATCATAAGTGCCGTCAGCTTTTAATTTTTGTAAGGTAAAGTTGACCAAATTGTTAAAGTATGAGTCACCGGGGGGCAAACCCAGGCCGTATGGCTCTTCAGTGAACAAACCACCAACGACCACCAATTCAGGGTTGTCCTGGGAAAACTGAGACAGCGCGACGCTGTCGGTGGTTAAGGTATCCACCTGGCCATTTTTCAGGGCCTCCAACGCCTGAGGATATTCTTGAAACGGTAGAACTTCTATTAACACATCATTTGCATCAGCCTGAGCTTGAATTTGGTCAATCGAGGTGGACCCCTCGATGGCGGCGACTATTTTATTGTCCAAATCCTCAATGCTTTCTAACCCAGAGTCACGCCGCACCAACAGGCTTTGCCCATCCAAGAAATAGGTCTGGCTGAAGTCGATGGTCTCGTCTCGCTCTTTTTTGTGCGTCATCGAGGCCGCGACGAGGTCTACCTCACCGGCGGCTAATTTAGGGATACGGTTAGCTGACGTGACCTGGAGAAATTCAACCTCAACCCCCCACTCCTCAGCCATAGCCTCAATTAAATCAACATCAAACCCGACCAATTGATTATTTTCATTTAGAAAGCCAAATGGTTTAAAATCAAACTTTACTCCAGCCAGCAAAGTACCTCGATCACGTATACGTTGAATGGTCGACTCATCATTAACCGTGAGGGTAACCCCTTCGCCAGCGTACGGGCGTAAAAGGTAGTCGGCATCACCCGGTACAATTTGCAGGGCATAAGGCTCGTCCGCTGTTAACCATTTTCGGTAAATGCGGTCATACGTCCCATCTTTTTTCATCTCCTGTAACGTAAAATTGACCAACTCCCGCAGTTCAAAGTCATTATTAGGGATACCGATGCCGTAAGGGTCCTGGGTCAATAGTCCCTCAACTAACTGCAATCCCGGATAATCTTGGGTAAACTGTAATAGCGTCACCTTATCGGCAGTCAGGGCATCCACATCACCGGCGACCAAGGCCGCAAGCCCTTGAGCATGATCTTGGAACAAGACGGT
This sequence comes from Anaerolineae bacterium, assembly GCA_041576335.1. GTDB lineage: Bacteria > Chloroflexota > Anaerolineae > 4572-78 > J111 > JANQQF01. The sequence goes on from JBFGLD010000995.1 coordinate 1,361, forward strand.
CTCAATTGCAAGACGATGTTCAGTAACGAATTCCTCAAGTTGGTCAATGGAATTCGACCCCTCAACGACCGCTACTTTTTTATTATCAAGATCAAGCAGATTGCCAAACCCCGTGCCTTCACGGACCAACAAACTTTGGCCATCCATAAAGTAGGTTTGACTGAAATCAATCTCGCTGCTGATGTCCCGTCTCTGGGCCATCGAAGCCGCAACCAGATCCACCTCTTCGACCGCTAACTTGATGATACGGTCTGACGCTGTCACCGGAATTAGTTCCACCGCGTTCTCGTCACCTAACCATCGACGAGCAAACTCGTGAACGATATCGACATCAAAACCTACAATTCGACCATTATTATCCTGATAACCAAATGGCTGAGTATCATGCCCAACTCCGGCTCGAAGAACGCCTTTAGCCAGGATATCCTCGACGCGAGAAGCGGTTGGCCGGCCAATATCTCTTGGAAAATCGGATAATGTGGCATAGGGGGCCTCACCACGTACAATTTCAATCGAATAAGGTTGATCCGCCGGGAACCATTTCTTATAAATCTCGTCGTAGGTGCCGTCTTTCTTCATCTCTTGCAACGTAATATCTACAAATTCACGAAAATCAGAGTCGCCTTGGGGCAGGCCGATGCTGTAAGGTTCCTGCGTAAGACGTCCGCCCGCAATTTGCAGACCTGGGTTGTCCTCAGCAAACAGGGACAAGGTCACGCTGTCGGCGGTTAAGGCGTCAACTTCTCCGGCAGCGAGGGCCTCTAAAGCCTGAGGATAGGCCTCGTAAGACTCAACTGCGATATCCAGATTTATACGATCCGCTTCTATTTGAATTTGATCAATCGCGCTTGACCCTTGAATAAAAGCCACTGTTTTGTTATCAAGATCTGCCAGGGTGGAGACCTCACTGTCCTGATGAACCAATAAACTCTGTCCATCCAAAAAATAGGTTTGACTGAAATCAATCGCACTGTCTGTATTTCGCTTTTGGGCCAGGGCTGCCACAACCAGGTCCACTTCGCCGGCGGTCAACTTCGAAATGCGATCTGGCGAGGTGACCTGTATTAACTCAACCGCATCTTCATCACCTAACCAACGACGGGCGAATTCCTTAGTGATGTCAACATCGAAGCCAACAACCTGACTATTTTCGTCCAGATAACCAAACGGTTTGAGGTCATACTTTACGCCGACTCGAAGAACCCCATTGGCAAAAATACGAGCGGCCGTCGAGGAACTATTAGACGGCGACACAATCCTCGCGTCCGACGCCGATTCAGACTCAGCAGAATCGTTTGAGGCCTCAGAGGCAGAAAGATCCTCAGTTACCGCTAATTCCATGGGAGGCTTAGTTGTTGCCGCTGCCTCCAGCTCGCTTATCACAGGCGTGTTGCGTTCTGTCGGGTTGGAGCTGCCAAAAAAGTAGTAGACATTCAACAAGAAAAGCGATACGATGAGAACTGATATTATTCTGCTACGAACTTTTGAATCAGACATGCTTTACCCCCCTAAATGATGAAGGATCCGGCGAAAGTTTCGATGAAAATCTCATTAGAGGTTGAGTTCAATCCCCACGTGCAGAAATCGAGAATTTATTATTTACCGAAAGGCAACCACTGCCGCCAACGTCGCGCGCCGGAAAACTGGGTCAGCGAATTGGCCTGCTGACGGGTGTTGGCGGGTTCTACAGAATAGTAGGCCTGGTAATAATTACTCTCATCTTTGGTAGCAACGCGGTTAAGAACA
>JBFGLD010000996.1:0-3105 GCA_041576335.1 Anaerolineae bacterium
CGATCTGACCGGCGAAGGTGCTTAGGCGGAGCAGACCGGCCTCATCCAGACTGAGCGCGTTTGCTCCTTCTACCCGCAGGTGCACCATGTCAAGTGGCGAGTTCTGGGCTGCATCCTGGGCGGAAGCGTCACTCTCTCTGACGACCAATCGCGGTACCAACTGCCCATTCTCGCCGGTAAGTTCCAGGTCGAGGCCGGGATAGAGGTCCACATAACGCACACCAGCCCAGGCCGGCACATCGCTGTGCCAGTTGGCCGGGTCACTGCCGGAAAAGTAGGAGACGTGGGTATCGAGCCGATTGAAGGGTTCCAGCCGAGCCTGGGAATTGATGTTGGGAAATGAGAGTTTGAGGTGAACGCCACGTTGTGGGCCGGAAACTTGGGACTCGTCAACGAAGAAGGTCCGGGACGGCACACTCTGCGCAGCGGATTCGGATTGCTCGAATAGGGTCAACCAGATGGCGCTATCGGTCAGACGGAGGATTGTATGGCCCAGGATGATCTGGAAAGCGATGGTTTCTCCGCCAGCGGAAGCTGAAAATTGGCCCACATTTTCGACGAACAAAAGCGGCGGTTCGGATATCGGGCGATCATATTCGATGACGGCAGAGGCTGGTTCAGACGTTAGCAGATCAGTTAGCGGACCTGCCCCCTCCGGCCTGTCTGTCGATGGAGGACTTGCTGTCGGCTCGGTGGTTTCTTCCGGCGGCGGCGTTGGTTCGATAGCTTCTTCAGGCGTAGCCGTTGGCTCGGTGGTCGGTGGGTGGGTGGGCTCCGGCTCGACTATCTCGATAGTCAATTTTGGCCGGGGCGTGGCGGTCAGAGTGACCGTCTCTGCGGTGGGCTCTGCCCTAGGCTCAGTTGTTGGCCGCGTGTCACCCAACTGGGCCAGTGCCAACGGTTGGGTTGGGCGCGATAAGAAAAATAGCGCCAAAACCAAAAATACCGGGAAGCCTGTCTGAAAAATTCTTTTACAGCGGTGCGCCGTCATCGCAAATACCTCTTTCCATACCCATTTGTGTCGTCTGAACATGCAAAGATAAGCCCAAACAAGAATCGCCAGATCCGCAGAACGGCCCGGCCATATTATCTACTAAGATTCGCTAGACCCCATTCAACAAGTGGGTAAGCCACAATGCTTCTCAACTGCTGTGACCAATTGTTAAAGAACAGATAAATATTAACTGGATGAAACTCTTAAGTGAGGATGTAACGAACGTTGATCAGACCAAATGCTAGGTAATGACCACCCAGAGCGAAAACATCCTTGGAGCAGCGACAGGACATACACAAAAATAGCCCAGACCGGTGTAGCAAGCGTCTATTCTTTAATCTTAAGAATATACTACACAAAAATATTCTTTTTGTCTGTAGCAAAAATTTCCCCTGACCCTGATCCTATACCAGTGGCGGTCGGAATATCGAATTGTGTGACAATAGATGCCGGTTTGGTGTTGTGGCAGCTGTCAATAATAGGTTCCCGTTACCGCTGAGATAATATGGTCGTAGGCCTTTAGCGACACATGGGTGTGCCTGCCCCCTTGAAAAAGGATGCGTGATTGCACCGGTCTTTTGGATTTGGCTGGCAATAGTGGTACTATTGCCCAAATTTGAGATACCTGGGCTCACTTTAATACAAATTCATATCTAACCATAAAGGAGAAGGGTTTATGGCCAGTGAAACCATCTTCAGTCAGATCATTCGGCGCGAAGTACCGGCGGATATCGTCTATCAAGACGACAGCGTCACGGCTTTTCGGGATATCAATCCCCAAGCGCCGGTCCATATTCTGATTATCCCCAACAAATTAATTCCTACCGTTAACGATGTGACGCCCGCAGATGAAGCGGTATTGGGCCATATGTTCTTTGTGGCCAAACAGGTGGCCAAGCAGGAGGGGCTGGCCGAGAACGGGTATCGGTTGTTAGTTAATTGTGGCAAACACGGCCACCAACACGTCTATCATCTGCACATGCACCTTTTCGGCGGCCGGCCGCTCGGGTCGATGTTGGCAACGCGGTAATACCCATAGGGTCAAATTATCCATACACCCCGGGATTGACGCAGTGGGGCAGCCGCTCAACTCGCAGACCGGCCAGCAGGTTATCGGCGGCTATCGTGGCCATTTTTTCGCGGGCGGTGATGCCGGCGCTGCCGATATGGGGCAGGACCGTAGCATTGGGCAGCGCTAACAGCGGATTGTCGGCGGGGAGCGGCTCCGGCGTCGTTACGTCGAGGCCGGCATAGGCAATTATGCCCAGGCGCAGCGCTTCAATCAGTGCCGCTTGGTCTACGATGTCGCCGCGGGCAGTATTAATTAGCGTAGCCGTCGATTTCATTTGCTCGAGCCGATCGGCATTGATCAAATGGTGTGTTGCGGGCGTTAGCGGGCAGTGCAGGCTGACGAAATCGCTTTCGGTTAGCAGGGTGTCTAAATCTACAAGAATGGCTCCCACTTCGGCGGCGGCGGAGGTAGGCCGGCGATTATGATAAAGCAGACGGACGTTGAAGCCGGCCAGCCGCCGGGCCACGGCCTGCCCAATCCGCCCCAAGCCGATGATGCCCACAGTACTGCCGTAAACGTCCGGCCCGGTAAAGCCCATAGGCTCCCAGGTTTGCCAGCGGCCCGCTTTGACGGCCTCGGCGCTGCGCGCCAACTGCCGGGCCGTTCCCAGCAACAAAGCCATTGTCAGGTCGGCCGTCGCTTCGGTCAGGACGCCCGGCGTATTGCCGACGGGTATGCCGCGCCGGGTGCAGGCCTCAACGTCGATATTATCATAGCCCACGGCCATTTGGCTGACCACTTTAAGTTGCGGGCCGGCAGCCTCTAACAGTTCGTCGTCGATTCTTTCGGTCAGGAGGCAGTATAACCCGTCGATGCCGCGAACCCGTTCCAGCAGCACCTCGCGTTCCGGGGGCAAATCACCTGCCCAGATGTCGGCCTCGACGTCAGGCTCATTCAAGATCAGGTCAAGCCCTTTTTGGGGCACGATCCGGCTGATGAAAACGGTGAGATGTGGGTTCATTGGCGTTGGTTCTCCACCTCAAAAACCTCCCAGGCGGCGTTTTTGGGCAAGAGGGACCAGATCTGCGCAGCCGGGCAC
>JBFGLD010000997.1:0-3092 GCA_041576335.1 Anaerolineae bacterium
CCCGCGTAAAAGAACTGCTGGCTGAAGGGGTGCTGGTCTGCCTGGGACAGGATGACATCTCGGATGCCTACTACCCATTGGGCCGCAATAATATGTTGGAAGTGGCCTTTCTGGCGGTTCATCTGCTGTGGATGACCACCGCTGCTGAGATGGATCAGCTTTACACCATGGTCACCCGTGATGCGGCCCGGGCCATGGGCCTCGCTGATTTTGAAGTGAAGGTTGGCGCGCCGGCCCATCTCGTTGTTCTCAATGCTCCCACGGTGCGGGAAGCTCTCCGCGAGCATGCTGCGCCGGCCCACGTTATCAGCCACGGAAACGTGGTCGATATTGAGGCCATGCAGGCCATCATCAGCGAAAATGAGTGATCGGCGAAGCAGTTTTAGAATTCTTAAGAAGTGATTGACTAATTCTTGACAGGGGATCAACCCAATGTTATGATCGGCAACCTCGGGATGAAGGAAACGATTAGACCTCACCCTCCCTTATATTTTGCCTTGGTTTCGTGTCCCCACGTGAAAAAATGATAATCAAAGGAAATTTGCCATGACAGCGATTAAAACAGAAATACGACGTGGCGCCTATTACGACTCGGTGGTGTTGATGCAGCTGCAGGCCAATTTGCTGGGCCTGCCAAACATCACCAATGTGGGCGTGGTGATGGGCACCGAGGCCAATAAGGAGGTGCTGGCCCAGACCGACCTATTGACTGCGGAGGCCAAGGCAGCTTTGCCTGATGATCTGATTATCGTGGTACAGAGCGATGATGAAGCGACTGCGGGTTCGGCCCTGAGCCAGGTGGATGAGTTGCTCGCCCGGCGCAGGAGCACCGTCGAAGGGCTGGACTATCTGCCTCAAAGCATCGGGGCGGCCATTACCATGCTGCCCGACGCGGGCTGGGTGCTGATCTCCGTGCCCGGGCGCTATGCGGCGGGGGTGGCCCGTGAATGTCTGCGATATGACCGGCATGTCTTTCTTTATAGCGACAATGTTTCGCTGGAAGATGAGATAGTCCTCAAACAAACTGCCGCTGAGAAAAATCTATTGGTGATGGGTCCGGACTGTGGCACAGCTATCGTCAATGGGGTGGGGCTGGGCTTCGCCAACCGGGTACGGCGCGGTCCGATTGGCGTGGTCGGTGCCTCCGGTACCGGTCTACAGCAGGTGACGGCTCGGATCCACCAACTGGGCAGCGGCATCACCCATGCCCTGGGCACCGGCGGGCGCGATTTATCCGAGTCGGTTGGGGCCGTCACCGCCCGGCAGGCGCTCGGCCTCCTAAGCCGCGACCCCGATACCAAGGTGATTGTGCTAATTTCCAAACCCCCGGCTCAAACCGTTGCCGATGATTTGCTGCGTGCGGCCAAGGCCAGCGGCAAGCCGGTGGTGGTCAACTTTATTGGCTACACCCCGCCAGCACACCTATCCAATCAAGCGGATCTGCACTTCGCCGCCGGTCTCGATCAAACAGCGGCGCTCGCGGTTGAGTTGGCAAAAGCTCAAACCCCCACTGCTGAAGCCGGTTTCCCGACCGAGCTGCCGTTCGCCAGCGGCCAAAAATATCTGCGCGGCCTCTTCTCCGGCGGCACCTTAGCCTACGAAGCCCTCTTGATTTTGCAGGATTATCTGCCGTTGGTCTACTCCAATGCCCCGCTCGACAAAAAATATAAACTGGCCAACTCTTTGGTCAGCCAGGCCCACTCCATTGTCGATTTGGGCGAGGATGAATTCACCGTGGGGCGCTTGCACCCGATGATGGACAACACCCTGCGGATTCAGCGGCTGGTCCAGGAAGCGAGCGACCCCGAGGTGGCTGTCATTTTGCTCGACGTCGTGCTGGGCTACGGCGCTCACCCCGATCCGGCCGGCGAACTGGCCCCCGCTATCGCAGAGGCCATCGCCAAAGCCAAAGCTGCCGGGCGTCACCTCGAAGTTGTAGCCTTAGTCTCCGGCACGGATGAAGATCCGCAGGATATGGCCGGACAGATTGAGCAGTTGCAGGCCGCCGGTGCAAAGATCGAAACGAACAATGAGACCGCCGCGCGCCAAGTGGGGCAGTTGCTCCAATCGCTCAACGGTGCGTCCGCCTCCACCGTCGATTTGAGCGCCATTAACCAGCCACTGGCTGCCGTCAACGTCGGCCTCGAGTCTTTTACCGAAAGCCTCGCCGCTCAAGAAGCCCCCGTCATCCACGTTAACTGGAAGCCGCCGGCGGGGGGGAATGAGAAGTTGATGGGGATTTTGGAAAGAATGAAGCGGGGCTGACGGCGAACAAGAACCGAACGAGGGTCGTTTAACACTTTAATAGTTACCTGCAATTGACGTAGGGTGGATCATTGGCTTTAAAGGTTTACGCAATAAATGCTGGCGCTGAACCGCGAGTCAGGTGTGAATCGAGATTTCGCTCGTCGTGGAATTTGCAGCAAAACGTTAGAAAGGAGATAGCATGGACATCGAAAAAGCAAATGCCGAAACCGTAGAACGCATGATGGAAGCCCGCCCGGTGCTGGTCGGGGTGGGCCGGGCCATCGACGTGATCCCCGGCATGAGGGAGAACCTGCTGCTGCACGCCGGGCCGCCTATCACCTGGGAGCGGGCTTCCGGGCCGATGCGGGGGGCCATTATCGGTGCTCTTATTTTCGAGGGCAAAGACAAAAATGAGGCAGAAGCCAAAGCCTTGATCGAATCGGGTGAGGTCATGTTGGAACCGTGCCACCATCACCGGTCGGTAGGGCCGATGGCCGGGTTGACCTCGGCCTCGATGATGGTCTACATCGTCGAGAACAAAACCCACGGCAATCGAGCCTTCTCCAACTTAAATGAAGGCTATGGCAAGGTGCTGCGCTATGGAGCCTACAGCGTCGAGGTAATCGAGCGCTTGCAGTGGATGAACGACCTGCTGGGCCCCACCCTGCACGACGCCATCGAGTTTGCCGATGGCATCGACCTCAAAGCCCTAATGGCTGAAGCGCTGCAAATGGGTGACGAAGGACACAATCGCAACAAGGCCGGTTCGGTCCTTTTCTTGAAAGCGCTGGCCCCGCACGTTTCGAGAGTAGCCAAAAATTCAACCACGGCCAGCGAAGTGCTAC
>JBFGLD010000998.1:0-3087 GCA_041576335.1 Anaerolineae bacterium
CCGGGCGTCCAGTATGCCACGCTCATCGCTATTCAAGGTGTGGCTTTCATTTTGACCCGGATGTGGCCGGTAAACTGATGGCCCATGTGGCCCATGCTCCGGAGACACCCCTGCCGTCGCCTCCGAAACTTCTGGAGCTGCTGACACCTCCCGAAGAGGAGGTGCTCCGCCCGCTGGCCCAGGGCCTGAGCAATCCTGAAATCGCCGAGCGGTTAAATCTATCGGCAGGCACGGTGCGCAACTACGTCAGCGAGGCTTTTGCCAAGCTGGGCGTCTCGGACCGGGCCCAGGCCGCGATTATGGCCGTAAAATTGAGGTTAATTTGATGATGAAATTGAACCACCTTCTTCTGATTTTTTGGGCAACGATTTACTTGCTGGGCTGCGCGGCAACTCCGCAACCTCCAACAGTGACGCCCCAAATCAACAAGGGGGCGACTCCCCTGTCAAATACGCCTGCGCCGGTATTGGCAACCGAACAGGCCAGGGCCACGTCAACAGCGTTACCCATGTCACCAACGCCAGCGCCCACAACTGCACTGGCCCCGGTGCCGCCGGACCCCGTACCCCATTTGCTGGCTGTAACCGGCTCACAGGGGCAGCATATCTCGCTGGTTGATCCCGACCAGGGCGTCATCGCCCAAATCGAGGCCGGTGCTGCGCCGTGGGGGTTGGTCCAAGCGGATGAACGCCTGTATGTCGCCACTGCCGAGGGGGTTGCCGTAATAGACCTCGCCCGGCGCGAACGGCTGACGCTGGTGCCGTACCAAATCGAGCTTGGCCCGCCACAATATGGCGAATACCGGCCCGGCGGGATGGGGATTGCGGCTGCACCCGACGGACGGCAAGTTTATGTGGGGGTTTATGTACCTGGCCAGGCCAGCCGGCTTGAAATTCTCGACACCGAAAGCCTGACAATGACGGACAGCGTCGCAATCGGGACCCGTCCTTTTGAGGTGCTGGCCAGCGCCGATGGCAGTGAGGTCTACACCATTGACCACGACTCCTATTCTGTAACAGTCGTCAATCCAATAACGCTGGCAAGCCGCACCCTTGATGTCGCGCCATTGGGTCGGGGGGCGTTTGACAAGCCGCATTACGCGGCGCTGGCCGCGGATGGCCACCTTTGGTTGCCGTTTCAAGGTCAGGCATTGGTTAAATTAGATCCGGCCAGCGGCCAGTATGATACCTTCTCCCTCACGGCCAACACGCACCAACACGGTGTGGCCTTGACCCCGGACGGGCGCTATCTGCTGACCGTTGGCACCGGGCCGGCCGGCGGCGCCAGCGCCGGGTCCAGTCTGACTATTTTCGACACGCAGATGATGACGGAGGAGATTATTCCCTTGACCCGCCCCCACGAGGATATCGCCGTCAGCCCGGATGGGGATTATGCCTACCTGACCGGCGGCTATCTGCTGACCGGGGGCTGGGAAGGGCTGACTGTGGTTGATTTGCGTCAACGTACGTTCAGTGAACTGACCGTTGCCGGTTATCCCCTGGACATCGTGGCTTTACCTTTCCAAGATATCACTGAAGTCAAGGAGGTCGATATAGAACAGCTAAATATGGCCTTAATCGCCGCCGCCAGACAGGGCGACTCGGCCGCAGTGAAAGAGTTTTTAACCCAAGGGGCCAGCGTTCATGCTAGTGACGAGCGGGGGGTGACAGCACTGATCGCCGCTGCTTACCAGAATCAACTGGAGGTGGCTAAAGTGCTGATTGAAGCCGGCGCGGATGTGAACGTGCAGGACGACACCCAACAAAGCGCCTATCTGATCCCCACCGCCGATGGCTATCCGGAGTTTCTCAAACTCACCCTGCAAGCCGGGGCGGATGTCCACAGCCGGGACAGCTACGACGGCACCGGTCTCATCCGGGCTGCCGACAGGGGGCACGTCGAGATCATCGAGGAATTGCTCAAAACCGACATCGACATTAATCACGTTAACCGGCTGGGCTGGACGGCGCTGCTGGAAGCCATCATCCTGGGCGATGGCGGACCACGCCACACGGCAGTGGTGCGCTTGCTGGTGGAGGCCGGTGCGGATGTGAACCTGGCCGATAGCGACGGAGTCACGCCTCTGGCTCATGCCGAGCGGCGAGGTTGTGAGGAGATTATTGCCATTTTGGAGACCGCAGGCGCTCGTTAGGGTTCGCAGTGTACGCGGTGGTTCGGGAAGGCTGGCCGCCACATTTACTTAGAATCCCAACTCAACATACCACGATACACAGCATTGTTCTGTCAGTAAGAAAAACAAGGGAGAAATTTGAGGGGAGCTCCCATAGACGACAAGACTGGCAGATTTTTTAGGGAAGCTTTCTCCGATATAAGAACGCTTGATAAACGGAGCAATTTTGTATATCATGTCGTCAAAGGTACCCTGGAAAATCTAAAATTTGGAACAGGATTATCTTAGAATGGCAACTCGAAGAAGCACGCCTGTAAAAACAGAAAATATTGAACCGCAGATGTGTTCCATGCACACCCGGCATAAAATTTTGAGCCAGGTGCCGTTCTTCATCCAACTCTCCGCTGAAAAAGTAGCCGAGGTCAACGAGTTGTTTCAGGAGCAGGGCTACCGGCCCGGCGAGTCTATCACCTTTGCCGGAGACCCGGCCACGCATCTGTATGAGGTTGCGGTTGGCAAAGTCAAGCTGATTCGTCATACCTTGAGTGGGCAAGATATAGTGCTGGACATGCTCACGCCGGGCGAGTTCTTTGGTAGTTTGTCAGTTTTAGGCGACGACGAGTACCAGGATACTGCCCAGGCGCAAACTAATTGCTGTGTTCTGTCAATTACGGCTGAAACGTTTCAGAGCGTCCTGCAGGACTACTCTTCGGTGGCCTTATCAGCTCTGAATATGGTGACCCACCGTCTAAAGGAAGCGCATGAAACGGTCCGGCAGCTCAGCGCCTATTCAGTAGAGCAGCGCATCGCCTCAGCTTTACTCAAACTGGCCGAGAAAGTAGGGGAGCAACAAACAGAGGGCCTCCTCATCCAGGTGCCCCTATCGCGTCAAGACCTGGCGGAGATGACCGGAACCACCACCGAAACCGCCAGCCGGGTAATGAGCCAGTTCCAAA
>JBFGLD010000999.1:0-3087 GCA_041576335.1 Anaerolineae bacterium
CTATCTGTGCCGGGTATGAGCGTCACCCCGTATATCTCCGAAAATTGAGTTTCGTCGGTTTGGAATATACTGCCTCGTACCCCAATCTCACCGTACTCAACTTGATAACCTGCAGCAGGCTCTAAGTTGTCGCCCACAACCGAATAAGCTAACTTAATGTTCGCACAGTTATTTTCGCTTCCAATAGTTCTGGCCGTAAAATCGAACGGGGGTTCGGGCGTAAAAGTAGGCAGCACGATTGCCGTGGCGGAGGCCGTGGGGATCAGCGTAGCTGTACCGGTGGGGGTGCGGGTTGCGGTTGGAGTACGGGTGTTTGTTGCTGTTTTTGTTGGCAGCGGAGTAAAGGTCATCGTTGGCGTCCAGGTAGGGGGAAAGGTTGCCGCCGGCGTATTGGTAATGGTCGGTGAAGGGGTCTGCGCTTGGCGAGTAGCAGCGACGCGCGTTGCCCGATCAGGACTAAGCGGATTAAAAGGAATATTGGGTTGAAAAAAAATGGTTGCAAAGCATAGACATGCAAGGATTGTGACGCCGATAATCATTGCGATTAGAATGATTAGTACGTTATTGGTTGACCTAGCCATCTGTTTTCCCCTCTTTATTCCCCACTTACTTCTGGGAACGTCAAAGTATACATTTCTTCATTGTCAACTTGGCGCAGACCCATAAAAACATTTAGCTCAGGTTGCGTGCTAATTAATTTCGCGCTCGCATCGAGCAATTGTTTCTGTCTTTGCTCTTCAGGATAATTCGGGTATCGCCCTAATTCCCCCGCCAGAACCTCGCGACGCAGCCGCTCCAACGTAGCCTTGTCAATTTGAGAGGCATCTGGCAGCGCGACGATGAGGTCGGCGTAGAGCGCGAAAAGAGTCTCGTAGGTTTTGGTTAAATCGGCTCTTATTTGTTCAGCCTGCTTTTCCCATTTGGGCACAAGGCTGAGGCCAAAAGCTCTCTGGGCGATACGATATTTTGTTGAAAGCCATGCTATTTTTGCTAGCGTAATGTCTATCTTTCTCGATAATTGGGCTTCTCCGGCCAATTCCGCCTCATAAAACGGCAATTTTTGGTCATCTTCAGTGAGAAGCGCCTCCCTCAAAGCGTTGTAAGAACTTGGCGGCGCATTGCCCCCTCGTTCTACCAAAAGCGCTGCCAGCTCTTGTGCCCTGATCCAGCGTTTAGCTTCAGTTTCTTGAACAGGTTCCGGTAGAAAAATAGCTTCACCTTTTGAGAGAATTACGCCGCTTCCTGCCAATAGGGTTACATCTGGGGGATTGGCACTCAGGTCCAAACTTGTTCTGGCTAATGTTCTTTCGCCGATAACCATATAATTCTTTTGTAGTTGCTCAAGAAGAGTACGCCGCTGCACTACCTGCAGAAACGGGCTTCGCGAGGCCACGGCAAAAGCTTGATCAAGATATAACTTGGCCAATTCTGATTGATTGGCCGCAATCAAACCTTCACTAATCTGCAAAAACAAATCTGCCCGGCCCATATCGGCCATATCCGGGCTGAGCGTGGCCACGGAACCAGCCATTTTGTAACAAAATAGTCCTTTGGTGGTTTGCCCACTATTTATGTAGACAGGGGCCAGCTGTAGAAAAGCGCCGGCCGTCTCCTTGTCGCTTAAACCGGGTTGAAACATCAGCGCGGCCAAGGCCGTTTCCGGCCTCTCTTTGGTAATGGCCTGACTAATAACGTCCGCTTCCGAAACGCCTCCTAGCGAAGCAAGCGCCAGGGCCGGATCTACTCGTTCTATGGTGAGCGGACTCCTGCGGGCCAACAGACTTCTGCTAACGGGCTCCGCCGCGTTTAAGCGACTCGTGAAGAAGAGAATCACAATCGCCGCAATCAAGATGAACATCAACACGGTTAAAGTGCTGACAACAATGATTAAGCCCAAATGAGAGCTTTTAAGCTTGGCTTGTTTCATTATGGTTCTTGCTCCGTTGTTAGCTAAACCTTAATCCAAATCAACAGGGAAGTATAGCCTAAATAACAACGGTGTCCAGAACTATGACCCTACAAAGTTCTCGATTTTGCTCACGGTTCGCCGCTCGGTCAACCAGGTCCTAAATTTTTCAGCCTTTAAGGCTTGATGCATTTCAAGTGTTAATTGCCGGGCTGTTTCTTTTCCTTCGAGTTGGATGATGTGGAAGCCGAGGGATGTTTGGATTGGGCCACTCACTTCTCCCGGCTGCAGCGTAAAAGCGATGTATTCAACTTCCGGCGGCACCAAGCCGATGCCCTTGGGAAACCAGCCCAGGTCGCCCCCACTAGCTCGGCTCAACTCATCCAAAGAGTACTGTTCGACCAGAGCGCCAAACCCGTTCTCCTGCTTGAGCTGATCGATAATCTCTCGCGCCACCGTCTCATCCGAAACTAATATTTGGCGGAGTTGAACTTGATCGGCCGTCCCCGGGATATCGGTCGTAATCTGTTCGAACAACTGGTTTGCGACCAGTTGAAATCGAAGTATCTCTTTGAACTCCGGATATGTGATATGATTGACGCCTAACCATACCTCGAATTTATCTTGATCTTGCGCAGCACTTTCCAGAGCCTTGGCCTCGAGCTGCTCCTCGTTAATCGAGATTCCTAACTTGTTTGCTTCTTGTTCCATAATGGCCTGATCGATCAGACCCTGCAGAACGTTTTGCTCGATCTGAGCCAATCGATCCTGACTCAACGTGTCGCCGAAATCGATATTCTCACCCGCCAAGTCTCGCCCATATTGCCCGACCTGCCGCTCATAGGTCTCAAGAAAGATTGGCTGGCCATTGACTCGAGCGGCCAGCGGCGGGCTGCCTGCCTGAGCGTCTCGCTCTATTCCTTCCGAAAACAGTCGGGGAGCGGGGGTTGGAATCGATTGAGTGACAATTGCCTCTTGGGTGTCGCTTACATCCTTCATAAACCGAATTGGCACAGTGGGTGACGGCGTGGTTTGAGCTGAGTTTATTGCGCAGGCGTTCATAATTATAACAAGTGTCAAATATATTAGATGCTTGAAAATTGTTTCGACGGGCACAACCATTACACAATATATTGTCAAATTACGCTATATTACACTAAATATAGTATGATGGGAAATTA
>JBFGLD010001000.1:0-3085 GCA_041576335.1 Anaerolineae bacterium
CGGCGAACGACGTAAAGTCTTCAGGAGTGAATTGTGTCATTGAATTCCTTCGTCTTAAATGTGTGAATGTAACTATTCAGCCAGGACTGGCAGGCCTTGAAAAACAGGGCGATTTGTTGGTCAACAACACCTGTAATTATGGGATATCGCCATTGATAGCGCAGGACTGCCAGTCCCAAATGGATAACCTGAATAGTTATGTTGGAATTTGTGAGCCGGCCGGATTAACTGCGTAATAATTCGACCAGTTCACCAGGGCTGGTGACCAGGATGCCATAAGCTTGGTAGAAAATGGCTGCTAACTCTTCCAATTCTTCAACAAGGCTTAATCGTTCGAGCTTAATTTGATTCTGGAGCGCAATGTTGGCTTTGGCCTCGGGGCCTTGGAGCGTTTCTCGTTCCAGCAGCAGTCTTAGGGACTTTAAGTGTGAGTCAACTAAGTTTAGCTTGGATTCGATAGTCTTGCCCCACTGTTGATACTGAAAGTCATCAGCAACATCGAGTAATTTATTATTGGCTTGGGCCGATCGTTTTGCCTCAGGCGGGATCGGTTCTGTGATGACCTGGCAGGCTTCAACCGCTGCTTGCCAAATTTGCGGCGCAAGCTGGGCCATCGCCTCCGTTCGTTTTCGATCCGCAAGAATATCCCCTGCAAATTTCCTGATAAGCTGCGTCTTTTCTTCGTCTAGCCGCTGCTGAACGGTTTGGTAAACCTGCAAATAATTGGCCGCAGCACTGAAGAGCCATTTCAGCTCACCATTCGCGTACACTTCTTCATCCGGTTCTAAGCCCAGCGGCGTGATGACGTTGGCAATCACCTGAACATTGAGCGAAATTGGATTGGACGGCTGCTTCTTATTTAGTCTCGGCACGACCATCGCTCCTCTCCCTGAAATTACCCCCTTAGCTCCTTTTTCGATACGGGGGCGGGGGGTAAAAAATTTCATTATTTAAGTTATGCCGCTTGCAATAGATCCCGCAGCTGCCTGGGCGTGGTCACGTTGATCTCGAAGTAAAAATTGACCGCTGCCGCAATCTGCTCTAAAATTTTGACAATCTCCAATCGCTGCTCTTTGATTTGATTCTGCAGGTTTACATTGCGCTTGGCTTCTTCTCCCCCAAACACCTCCCGGTCCAGCAACAGATCCAAATTTTTGAGATGGTCGTTGATGGCCTTTAGGTTACCCTCAAGCGCTTTGACGGCATCTTTGACCAGGGCGGCATCCTGGTATTGCGGCAGCAAAGCATTGTTGGCGGCGGCCGTATATTCCGCGTCAGCCGGTATTTCCACCGGAACAGGCTCACCGATCCCGACTTCGCCCCGAACGATGCGGTATAGATGATTGGCCGCATTGAACAACCACTTGATCTCACCGTCTAAATAATCTTCATCTTCGGGGCTTAAACCTAAATTAGCCGCAGTGATAACTTTTGAGATCACCCTGCCGTTAACGGCCAGCGGATTTTGTTTGAGTTGGGGCCCGCCTAGGGTTCGGCCACCACCCAGCTTACGACCGCCGCCTAATTTGCGTCCTCCGGCCGCAGCCGGTTCCGGCGCGGGTTCCCCTTCCTTGGGAACGGGCGGAACCGCAGACTCGACGGCGAGGGGTTTGTCGCCGGCTGCCTCGGCCATAGAGGAGCCACCTAACAAACGCCCAACTATATCGGCGAGTTGGTCGAAGTTTTCCGAGGAGGCGGTTTCATTAAAGTCGATATACTGGAGGCCGGCCAAAGCGTACTCAAAGGCCGGTGGAAGCTTTGTTTGGCGCCACATCAGCGGCACAATTTTCTTGCCGTGGTCTTCGGCCAGGTCAACTTCCTTGCGAATGTTTTTGGATTCAACCGCATCAGGCGACAATACCAGAATGAAAACCTTACAGCCCCGAATTCCTTCCGCAATTGAGGTGCGCCAATGGTCGGCTACTTCAATGCTTTCTTTGTCAAACCAGGTCGCGATGCCCCGCTTGCTTAATTCCTGGTGGAGTTGGCTCACAAAATCTGAATCCTTGCGGCGATAGCTGATGAAGACATCAATTGACATCGGGATTTCCCCCTTTACGAGTATTTTCAGAAAAGGAATGTTTTTTGGTTCCCTATTGCGCAGCGCCCGAGAGATGGGGATACGCCCGCCGTGACGTTAACTCTCCAAAAAATGAGACTAAATTATGATTTAGCCTCCCAAGCTTCAACCAACTGGTCCGGCGTGGTGACGAGAATACCATACGCCTCGTCCATATGCTGCGTTAACTTCTGCAAAACTTTGATTACGCTCATTTGATTGTGCTGAATTTCATTTTGCAGTTCGACATTTTGCTTGCCTGCTTCTCCCATTTGCGTCTCGCGCCGGAGCAGCGTGTCCAAATTCTGGAGCTTGGCGGTTATCTGGTTGAGCAGCGAACTGACGTTAAGCTCTTTTTCCGGCTTGGCGATGATTCGGGCTGAAATCCGGAAGTAGGAAGAAAGATCGTTATCGTCAAGGATTTTCAAGATACGATTAGTTGCTGCCGGCGATTTTTCTGCGTCGGGAGGAATGTCGATCGCCGGCGGCTGGCTGCGATCGAGCACGCTTTGGCGAATTTCCGGCAGAAGCTGGCTGAGTTCAGTAGAAATCCGGGAGCTGGAAAGGCCGTCAGCCACGAGCGCTGCTTTTCGGTCAATAAGCTCCTGCTGCACCGCATAATAGGCCTGCCGATAAGTGTTAGCCGCGCTGAAAAGCCATTTGACTTCGCCCTCTACAAAGTCGTGATCGTTTGGTGGCAGATCAAGGGGCGTAATAACCTGCGACATGACCATAGAGCCAAGGGTGAACGGGTTGAGGTGCTCCTCCAGCATCTCAATCATTTGGGTCGGAGCCGTCACCAGAATACCATAAGCCTTATTGATTTCATGAGCAATTTTTTGCACGGTTTTGGCCGCCGTAATTTGGACCGTTTGGAGCTGGTCTTGCAGCTGGGGATCACCCTTTCCGGCTTCACCGCGGGCTGTTTCTTGTTCGCGTAGGATTTTTAAATTCTTCAAAGGGACTTCAAGCTCGGTGAGTGGTGTGCTCGATTCATAAAAAAATGAGAGCGCCTCAAAATCGGCA
>JBFGLD010001001.1:0-3081 GCA_041576335.1 Anaerolineae bacterium
AAGGCAAAGAACAGGATACCAATCCAGATCAATCCGGTCATATTGAACCAAAACCCCATTAAGATGGCGATGTAAGACAGGGTTGGGCTGAACTGTAGGGCCGGCAGCAGAAAACCGCGCATACTAATCAGGGCCGAACCAGTTTGATATTGCTGCACGTGGCCAAGTTCGTGCGCGGTCACGGCCATAGCCGCCACTGATGGCTGACCGGCAATCGGTTCAGACAAGCGCACCACGTTAGCCCCCGGGTCAAAATGGTCGTTCAACGAACCCCGGATAGGCTGCACTGGGATCGCTTTGAGCGATGTTTTATCAAAAAGCGTTTTCCCTACCTGTAATCCATTCATACTGATATGGTTGCGCACGTTTCCCCATTTGCTAAACGTCGACTTTAGATAGATTTGTACGCCAAGGGAGAGGACTACCGTTGGAATAAACACCCACCAAAAATAGGTTGGATCAAAAGAAATAAACATAATTTAATTACCCCCATGCTTCTACATATTGTTCACGCGAAAATTCGTAACTGCGATTGGTTTGAATTTGAACCACAATGCCGGCGATGGCCAGCACCAGCCAGACAATCAGCCAGAACCACGAGTCTTGCAGCACCGGCCCAATGGAGTTGCCGGCAATCCGCAGGCTCTCCAGCGAGACCCGCCCCAGCACCAGCAACGCCGATAGGACGATGGCATTGGCCCCACCGATCGCGGTCATGGCAATAATTACGTACTTCTGCAGATTCAGGGCCAGGGTCAGCAGCACCAGGACAATCGCCGCTACGACGGCCACGATAGTTACCAAAAAGCCCGGATCAAAGCCCAGCGCGGTCATAAAACCGGCGCCCAGCGCCCAGCCAAAACCGGCCGCCACCAGGGCCACCCCAATGATAAAAAATAGGTAGGACAAGACCGCGCCCAGCAGGCCGGCCACAAAGCCAATCACCCAACTGGTGGTTGTGGCCAGGAAACCAGCCCCAAACAGCAACGTGGTCACTTCTGCGCCCAGCCAAAAACCGGCGAAAAAGCCCCAGATGGGCAGCATGACCAGAAAAAACCGGTAGCCGACAAAACAAAAGGCCAGCCCCAACAGTAAAGAAAACAACGCAACAAAAAGAACGGTTAACACGATGCTTCTCCTTTCTTGAATTTTTACGTGACTAAAGCGTGTTACTCATTGTCCACCGACTTTGGCTCTATTGACGCGTACGCTTCTTCTTGATGGGCCTGCAATTCTTGAGCCAGGTCGGCAGAGACGGTGATTGTTAGGAGGTCGGCGTCCAGCTGTTCCAGCGTCTCGGTCACGGTTGCAGCATCATCCTGCTCGATCACCGCGAGGCCGCCACTTGATTGAGCTGGTCGGCAGAGAAACGCTTCTCCTGTTTCTTGCGGCCAACCAAACCACCCAGCAGCGCCCCGGCAGCGCCCAAGACCAACCCGGTGCCGCCGGTCAGGATACCAACCGCCGCGCCCAGCAATACGCCGCCCAGCGCGCCTTTGCCGGGGGTCAGACCCACGTCTTTGTAGTGCATCTTCTGTCCGGTCGCATCTTTGGCGATCAGGATGGCCCCTTGCAGACCAACCGTTTTCTCTTTATCGGTCTGCTTGAGAGCCGTCAGACCGGCTTCCGCGCCTTGTTCATCATCGAACATGGCCACAATCAGTTGAACAGGTATATCACTCATTTTGGTTCTCCCATCATTAAAAGACTCTTGTTTTGTCTACCTAAAATCATAATTCGCGAACATCAGGCCTACCCGTTCGGGTTGCGTAGTGCGCTCAAGACTGCTGCCCCGTTGAGGGCAGCCGGTGGCGATTGCTATAGATTACGACCCCATAGACGCCCATATCCAACAGTAAGCCCAGCAGGGCCAGCAGCCAGCCCAAAACGGAAAGTGAATTGGCCGGGGTCCAACCCAACACACTCAAGAAAAGCATGGTGAAGGGCAAAAAAATGAAACCCAGTAGCGGCCAGACAATGCTGCTCGAGCCAACCGGCCCGCTTGGGTTGACCAACCACATACACAGCAGGGCCAATCGCGGGCCAACGGTTAGTAATAGATTAAACAGACATCCGCGTCCCATAACTATATTTCCTCCTAACCACAGTTCTGCAGATCGATTTCCGTCAAAGTTGTCAGCAAGCAACCGGCGCTGACAGATAATGCTCAACGCCACAGAAACAGGACCAACACGACAACCGTCGCAACCTGGAGCACGACGGTTAGGACTATCACCAGCCGGGCAGGAATTGCCTCAACCTCGCCCTCAACGGCCAGCCGCTCGGCTATTTGGCGGTATCTGTGCAGGCCACCGAGCATTATGGCAAAGCCGACGACGATAAACACCGTTGCCAGCAGCCCCACGACCCAATCGGGCCAGTCGCGGGCCAAAATGGCCGTGATGGCCGAGCCGCCGCCGGCAATGGCCAGCCCCGTCCGCAGTAAGGCAAAAAAGGTACGGGTAGCGGCCATCTGGGTGCGTTCATAGGCCCAGCCGGTCCGCTCCTGGGCCAATTCCTGGGAAGAATAAGCAACTTGGTTCTGCGCCATAGACTCCTCTAGTCAAAGTGAACCAGCTTCAGGCTGATGGCAATCGCCACAATCGTGAGCGGCAGAATCAAGACTGTCCAGGCTAGCTCCTGCTGCTCGGTAAAGACCAGCTTCAAAAAGAAGACGGCGATCAGCACCAGGATGACCTCCAGCAACACCCGCTTCATGTGTCCCAGGTCCTCAACCTGCAGCCAGGCCGGCATATCAACCGCGGCCTGCTGCTCGGCCGTGGGCTCATCGCGGATAAACAGGAAGTAGATGCTGTAAGCGAAATAGATTAAGACAAGGGCCAGCAGAAAATTATCCAGCGACTCAATGACCGCCACCACAGCTTCTGTGGCCTCATTTCCGACCACGTGGGGCGCCCGGAAGCCCAAAAAGAGGAGAAATGCTTCGACCACGCTGTAGCTTCCAATGAACAGCAGCAGCGCCGCGCCTAACAGGGCGGCCACCACGGCCAGTGCGGTCATGTAACGGATGCGAAAAAAGGCTCTTAGCATATAAATTCATCTCTTAGCTCTAACTGATGC
>JBFGLD010001002.1:0-3081 GCA_041576335.1 Anaerolineae bacterium
AGGGCTGACCACGGGCCTGGCGATTTCGACCAACTATAACGCCTTGTTGCTGCTGGTACCACTTTTCTTGGCCCACTTATTTTCGGCAGACGGCAAATTGCGTCTGCAGCCCGTAAATGTGGGGTTGTTCTTAAAATGGTCAACTTGGCGATTGCCAGGTTTAGCGATTATTAGCTTGATAATAGGATTTTGCGCAGCGACGCCCTATGCCTTGTTGGATGCCGATTTCTTCCTCAGCGAATTTTTTTGGGAGTTTGACTCAGTTGGCGGAACTACATTTTTGGGAAACTGGGATGCCTTCGGGATTATGGCTGGGGTGATGCCGAGTGGTTTAGGTTGGGGATTATATGCATTGGGTGGCGCAGGGTTAGGATGGTTGGTTAGCCGCCGCCGCTGGCGGGGTGGCGAAATACTGCTCATAATCTGGACCATCTTTTATTTTATATTAACAGCACGGGCCGGTCATTTTGCCTCGGTTGGCCGGGTGTTACCTATGCTGGTCTTCTTCCCGACTTTTGCAGCAGTTTTTGTCGACGAACTTCACACAACAAGGCCGTCATCTAAATGGCTAACCGTGACGCTGGTCGGAACCGTTCTGGTGACTACGTTCATAGTTACCGCGGCAGTGAATACTTACTATTTGGCCGATTCTGTGCGTCGTGATGCCTCAGCCTGGATTTTCGCGAATATTCCGCGGCACAGTTCTGTGGGTACTATCGGCAGAGACCCGTGGTGGTATTCGCCGGATATAGTTAGCACAGATTATTTGCACCCAGAAGTCACCGGCGGATTATATCGACATTATGTCTACAATTTTAAAGCGGTTCAATTGTCTAATTATCCCGCCGATTTCATCATCGTGCCGAGCCAAGAATTGACTTATCGAATAGAACATACCGATGAACCGACAAAGTCGGAGTTCCGGCAAATTCTTGATAGAGAATATCGTCGTATTGCGGAGTTTTCCCTATGTGATCGACTGGGCTGGGCCTGCCCTATCTTAAACCTGCACGCTGACTTATATGGCAATCTGTGGGCTGCTCCCGATATTTGGATCTATCAAAGGGTAGGAGATAGCAAATAAGCGACATCAATGGTACTTGTCCGGCAAATTGACAGCCGGCAACAAATGCCGCCGGGTCGAAACAGCTCAGCTTGCAGGTATTGGCAGATTTACCGGGTGGGTTGCTTCCCCCTTCAAACAGTGAAACTCGAATATAGCAGAGAATATTTACGGTGAAATTAAGTGTTGTAATTCCAATGTATAACGAGGCTTCGACAATTCAGGAAGTTTTAGATAAGGTTGTTGAAGTCAAATTAGAAGGAATTGAAAAAGAAATTATCGTTGTTGACGACGGTTCAACGGACGGCAGCTTGGAATTGGTGAGGGACTCGCAGTCAGGTCAGGCTGCTTTGATTAAAGTGTATGCCTCACCAACAAATTTTGGCAAGGGAGCTGCCGTACGTTTGGGTTTTAGTTTTGCTACAGGCGATATAATTTTGATTCAAGATGCCGATTTGGAGCTGAATCCGCGAGAGTACGACAGATTGTTGGCTCCCATTTTGGGCGGCGAGTGCGAGGTTGTATATGGGTCTCGTTTTAAGGGGAATGCGGGTAACCGCATTCCCCTTAAAACTCTTATAGCCAATAAATTTTTGACCCTACTTACAAACCTATTGTTTAATGGGCGCCTCACTGACATGGAAACGGCTTACAAGATATTTAGGGTTGAGGTTCTTGAGAATATCAAATTGACGCGAGTCAGATTTGACTTTGAACCTGAAATCACGGCTAAGTTTCTTAAAGCCGGATATCGCATTCGTGAAGTTCCCGTATCTTACAACCCCCGTACAAGTTACGAAGGAAAAAAAATTAGTTGGCGAGACGGTGTAGAAGCAATATGGACATTAGTTGCCTGCCGTTTGTTTGATTAGGATATGGTTCCGCTGAGAATGATGCGCGGTGCGGATTAGTGATGATGACTCGACAGGGCATAGCTCTTTTTTTTACCCAGGGCGTGTCTCTCAAGCAGTGGATGCAGCTGGGCTTTTTAGATCGGGAAGCGGCCTATTACCGGTCGCTCGGTCAGGCCTTGGGTGGGGTTACGTTTGTCACCTATGGCGGCCCTGAAGATACTCAAGCTGCGGCAGGCTTGGCGGATATTCAGGTCTTGAATAATCGCTGGCATCGCTCCTCTCGTCTTTTTTCCGTTACGGCCGCATGGCGGTATCGTAACGAATTAAAAAAGCTTCGCCTGTTCAAAACAAATCAATTGACCGGTTCTCGAGCGGCAGTGTTGGCTAAATGGCTGTGCGGTGGTAAATTGGTGGTTCGGGGAGGGCACATTCCCTCCTTAAATCACGCTCGACGCGAGGCCGGCTGGTTTAAACTCTTGAGGCTGCGGCTGCAGGAAGGGCTGGGCTTATGGGCGGCCGATTGCGTGCTGCTCGCCACCTCGGACATGGTCGATTATGTCATTCGGGTCTACAAAATACCGCCGGATAAAATTCAGATTGTCCCAAACTTTATCGAGACGAGTGTATTCATCCCAAATCGTGACCGTGAACCCGAGCCGGGCCTGATCGGATTTGTGGGGCGGTTAACTCCGGAAAAAAATTTAGAAGCGCTGATCGAAGCTGCGGCCGGATATGACAGAATCAGACTGCGCTTTATCGGGGACGGTCATTTGCGCCCGCAGCTGGCGGCGCAAGCGCAAAAATTGGCCGTAACGGTTGAGTTTCTGGGTAACATCCCAAATCACGAATTGCCGCGGTACCTTCGTCAATGTCAAGTATTTGCTTATCCGTCACTTTACGAAGGGCACCCTAAAGCCCTATTGGAAGCTATGGCCTGCGGTTTGCCCGTCATTACCACGCCGGTACCCGGTATCGACAGCTTGATCACCCATCGTAATAACGGTTATCTATGTGCCAATACATCGGCAGCCGCGATTCGGGAAGGTTTAGAGACTATACTGGACGATGATTTGTTATGCCAACAAATGGCTGAGCAGGCTCGTCGCTTCGTCGTTGAGAACTTCTCGCTCGAAAAAGTACTGGAAAAAGAGTTGGCGGTCTATC
>JBFGLD010001003.1:0-3080 GCA_041576335.1 Anaerolineae bacterium
ACGGAAGACCCAGGGACGATCAAAAGTGGTGTCGGGGTTGGTAGACCAGGGGCTGACCATGGGGGTTTGGCTGTCGTTAGCTACGCCACCCGCTGGTACAGCTTGTTTGGAGGATTGGGGGCCTACGATGACCAGCACTCCATCTTGGGTGATGAGTTTGGTGTTGACTGTAGTCGCCGATTCAGCCTTCGACTCGTTGTCTTCGATAACCAACTCGACCGGATACTGCTTCCCGCCGACTTCGAGACCGCCGGCGGCGTTGATGTCTTCGAGCCACATTTCGGCTGCGAACTTGGTGCCTTCACCCACCTTGGGGATATCACCGGTCAGCGGGGCGTTGATACCTATCCTGATGACTACATCAGATGCTTCAGACTCGACTACTTCTTCAGCGGGGGCGGCCTCCTCTTGAGCGGGAGCTGCTTCTTCGGCTGGGGCAGCCTCCTCAGGTGCGGCTGGGCTACCACACTGAGCAGCTACCAAAGCCCAGGTGACCAGCAACGTCAGCAACAAAAATAGTCGGTTATTCATAGCTGTCCTCCATTTGTGAGACTATCATAGTTTGAATATTAACCCAACTGCCTTGCCTACAAAATTTAATCTTCATTAGACCTGATCTAGGGGCATCACCTCCTTAATCTATGAGGTCGTTCACAAACAAGATTGTCTTTTCGGACTATTAAGCGATGACAATATTGACCAACCGGCCGGGAACGTAGATGATCTTAACCGGCGTTTTGCCGTCGATATAGCGCTGCACACCGTCGGCAGCCAGGGCCTGGGCTTTGGCGTCCTCTTCGGCAATGTCCGGTGACACTTCGATTTTGTCTCGAACCTTGCCGTTGATCTGCACGGCAATTTCGACCACGTCCTCCTTGGCCAAGGCCTCATCCCAGGTGGGCCAGCTTTGGTGATGGACGCTGTAGGGCCGGCCAATTCGTGCCCACAACTCTTCGGCAACGTGGGGAAAACCGGGGGCCATCAGGACCACCAAAGTTTGAACAGATTCAGCCCAGGCCGGGTCTTTGAGCAGGGCCGGTGCTTCGCTGCGGGCCGAAATCAGGGCGTTGGTATACTCCATTAAGCCGGCTACCATCGTATTAAAGCTAAAATCCTCGATATCCCTGGTAACACGGCGAATAGCCTGGTGCTGCTTGCGGCGCAGATGACGCAGGTGGGCGGCGGAGGGTGGACCGCTGTCACTGTTTGACGGCGCGCCCGTGCCCAAATCCCACACTTTCTCCAAAAAGCGCTGCACGCCCAAAATGCCCTTACTGTCCCACGGTCCGCCTTGATCCCAACGGAACCCAAACATCAAATAACCTCGAACGGTATCAGCCCCATATTCCTTGACCAAGTCATCAGGGGCCACGACGTTACCCCGGCTTTTGCTCATCTTTTCCCGATCTTCACCCAAAATAATGCCCTGGTTAAACAGGCTTTTCATCGGCTCATCAAAGTCGACTACGCCCATGTCCCGCATAGCCTTGGTGAAAAAGCGCGTGTACAACAGGTGCATGGTAGCGTGCTCGATACCGCCGGTGTATTGATCGACCGGCAGCCAGTAGTTACCTTCGTCCGGATTAAAGGGTATATCGTCCCGATGCAGGGGTTCGCCTTCCTTCCAGTGGGGGTCCACATAAGCATATTGATACCAACTGGAGCACATAAAGGTGTCCATGGTGTCGGTTTCGCGCTCGGCATCCTCAGCGCCACATTGAGGGCATTTCACGCGGCGAAAGCCTTCGTGAAATTTTAGGGGCGACTCGCCGGTAGGCATAAACTGGACGTCCTCCGGCAGTTCAACCGGCAAGTCCTCATACGGTACGGGCACGATGCCGCAGGTAGGGCAGGCAATCATAGGAATGGGGCAGCCCCAGTACCGCTGACGACTAATCAGCCAATCTCGCAGGCGGTAGGTAACCGCAAAGCGACCTTTGCCGTGCTGCTCCAACCAACGAGTTACGGCGGTGCGCCCTTCGGTTTCCGGGGTCAGGTTGGCCGGCAGCCCATAAGTGGCGGCCAATTCCGGCGTCCATTCATCCAGGCGATACTTACCGATGGTCGGAAAACCGGTAAACGGGCCGCTGTTAATCATCATGCCGGGTCCGGTATAAGCCTCTTCAAACGCTCCATCATCCCAACCTTTAGGCACTACCACGATGGGAATCGCCAGGTTATACTTTTTCGCAAATTCATAGTCCCGCTCATCACCGCAAGGAACGGCCATAATGGCCCCGGTGCCGTAGGTCATCAATACATAATCGGCGATCCAAATCGGAATACGCTCGTCGTTAACCGGATTGATGGCATACGCTCCGATGAAAATACCGGTTTTCTCCTGGTCGGCAGCCAGCCGGTCGATTTCAGTTTGACGGGTGGCCTGGGCCACGTAGGCTTCCACTTCGGCCCGGTGTTCAGCCGTGGTCAACTCTGCCACCAGGGGGTGTTCCGGGGCCAGCACCATAAAGCTGGCCCCCCACAGCGTATCAGGCCGGGTGGTAAATACCGGAATATCGTGCCCACCGTGCTCTGTTTTGAAGATGACTTCAGCACCTTCACTGCGGCCAATCCAGTTGGTTTGCATAGCCCTAACCCGATCCGGCCAGTTCAGTTTAGAAAAATCCAGCAGTTCCTCGGCGTAATCGGTGATCTTAAAAAACCACTGATCCAATTCTTTTTTGATGACCGGGGTGCCGCATCGCTCGCAGTGACGATCTTCGCCCCAAACCTGCTCACGAGCCAGCGTGGTATTACAGCGAGGGCAAAAATCTACGGGCGCCAGGGTTTTATAGGCCAGCCCCAAGTCGTACAGTTTTAAGAAGAACCACTGAGTCCATTTGTAGTAACCGGGATCGGAGGTAACCGCTTCGCGTTCCCAGTCGAACATGGCTCCCATCGATCGCAGTTGGGTCCGCATGCGTTCGATGTTGGCATATGTCCACTCTTTGGGATGGATACCGCGCTTGATGGCCGCATTTTCGGCCGGCAGGCCAAACGAGTCAAAGCCCATCGGGAACAACACGTTGTAGCCTTTCATACGCATCCAGCGGGCACGGGTATCGCTGGGGGCCATGGCA
>JBFGLD010001004.1:0-3076 GCA_041576335.1 Anaerolineae bacterium
GTTGTGAAGTCCGACTTCCCGGAAGTTGGTATTAAAATAATGTCACATTTAAATCGAATAGATGGCCGTGTCACACTGAACGAAGCGGAGAGCAGCGGAGCGAAGTGAAGTGTCCCTAATAACGCGGCTAACAAGCTCGGCCTAATTGGCCAAATGATTAATCGCGCTTTTCTTTTGGCCAATTAGGCCGAGCGCGACAAATATTGCGGACGTCTTGGGTGAAAAATCCGGCGGAATAGCCTTTTTTCCGGAGATCTTGCCGTTTTTGCGCCGGTTTCAGGGATCCTTCGCTATCGCTACTAAGGAACTGCCGGTAGGCCGGGGGCGGGCCCAGCAGAGCTGGATGCTTCGCGAGGGGTAGCTCCCCCACCAGTTTCTTCCTTGTTGAACGATGCGGCAGCGTCGTTGAACACTCAGGATGACACTTAAAGCTTGCCGGACAGCCGCTACACCCAATATCAGTTTTGGATCACGCCCCAGGGCAAGTTGGCCTTTTATTCGTACCTGCAAGAAGCGATCAACCCCACGATCGAAGCGGCCACCAGAACCACCTCTTCGCCGGCGGCGTGCCGGCTACTTACCAACCGCTGCCGGCGACCACCCCGAAGTCATCTTACCGCAGCCGCCGGCCTCTTAAACGACCGCAATCACGGCCTGGGCCGGCACGAGCGGTTCAGCCTGCAGTTTTGGTTCAAGGCCGTTGAACCGGAAGCTGCGGATCGAAAGCAGCTTTTGTTCAGTTAGGGCGACCCGGAAATTGGGGTTAGCATGTATCTGTTCGAGGGGGAGTTCCACCTTTATGCCTGGTGCGGAGCGCTGCCGGGTACGACGCCGGAGCATGAGTACCGGGTTTCCCAAACGGTTGGTGCGGCCTGGCGCCAGGTAACCTTTCATTACGGTGTCGACCGGTGAACGGATAATCCTGCTCTACGGCGACGAAATTCGATCGCTGCGCGCTAAGCTCGTGGATAAGGGGCTGGCTCTGAAGCTGGGGCCTCCGGCAGCCTGACGCCGGCGCTCGATCAGTTTGAGGTCAGCCCGCCGGAGCCGGTCAAAGCCCGGTCAAGCTTGTCCTAAACGTGACCACTTTCAAAATAGCGGAAGCAGCCAACCTGCTGGTGTTGCTGGACTATACGGGGAATTGGTGACCTGAAAGATTAGTTCTTAATTTTTTCTCAGAGCTTATTTGAAAATTGCTTGATGTGGTGAGGACTGGCAGTGCTGAGGCAGTTTTGTACCTAGAAACGGCTCGAATTTGTCTCTTTTGTCATGAATTTAAGCACTGCCAGTCCTTTCATTCCGAATATTCAAATGGCCTCTCAGGTTAGCGGCCGAGGCGGGCAATGCTTAACCAGGTCTCCAGCCCGGGTTATTTTCTAAGGCGGCGATATATTTCCGGATGTCGTGATCCAGGTAGCCATCCGGCACCTTGTCCTCATCCAAAAAATCCTCAATCCCCGCTTGAATCCGGTCTAAGAAGCGCCACCACCAGCCGATATCCTGTTGGAGGTTACCCTGACTGTCGATGTAAACCAGAGTACCCACGTGACTGTACCGCATCTTCCGCAGCGGAATTCGGGTAACGCCGTCGTTGTTGTTGACAAAACGATACGCGAATTTGCCAAAAGCCGCATTGAATGCATCGGCAAAGACACGATCGCCAATCCGGGGCGAGCCAAAGGTATAAAGGCCAAAAACGCCCCGGTCCAGTTCCAGGCGCAGCTTGGCCACGGCCATCGTCGCCAGGGCCGCACCCAGGCTGTGACCGGTAACCCACAGCGACTTGCCCCGGCCGGTCACCACCGAACCGTGTCGGGTGTGCTCCTGATAGATCTGAATCTGGGCCCAGAGTTCGTCCCAGACTACATTTAATGCCCTTTGAAAACCGCTGTGAAGTTGACCTTGCGGGCCGGGCTCCAACCAAACCCTGAGATCGGTCATCCAATCTCTCAGTTGGGGTGGCTCTGTCCCGCGAAAAGCTACGATAATGACGTCTTCATTGGTCGCCACAAAACCCTGTGTATCTTTTCGGTCAAAAATATGGCTCTCGCCCAGACCCCACTCGGCTAAACGCCGCTTGACAAATTCGTCATCCAGGGCATAAGCCAGTTGAGCTGCTTTGGCCAACAGCAGCGCGTTTTGGGGTTCGTATTGGGTGGAAAAGGGAACGAAATCAAATTTTGCCATAATCTGATCATACGCCTAGCCGGCGGTTTGTACAAATAAAGGATACCGGCTAGAGCCTAATTTATCCTAAACTTACTCGCCATACAAATTGGGCCGTTACTTTATGCACTTAGACCGTCGGAACGACAATCGGCTTCAAGCCGGCCTCGATCTGCTCGCGATGCGCTTCAAGGAAAGGCGGCAGCGCCAGCTTTTCTCCCAGCTTATCCGGATCTTCGTCCACCGCAAAACCCGGTCCATCGGTGGCAATCTCGAACAAGATTCCCTGCGAGATGCGGAAGTAAATCGAGTGGAAGTAGAAACGGTCGATATAGGGCGATACTTGCAGTCCACTACTTATGAGCCGTTCGCGCCAGTAGCGCTGCTCGTCATCATTTGCCACCCGAAATGCGACATGGTGTACACCGCCGGCGCCAGGCCAGGCAGGACCCTTAGTTGGTTCTTCCACCACCCAAATTTCGCGGCCAGGGCCACCCTCACCCGTTTCGTAAATTACGACTTCCGGGCCTGCCGGGTGCTGGGCGCGGCGAGCTTGGCGGAACTGCAGAATCTCAGTCAAGATCGGGTCAATTCGATCCAAGCCCGGCACGGAGAGTGTCACGGCGTAGAAACCGCGGCCGGCATGTTCTGCAGGGACACCAGCCGCCTCCCACGCTTCACCCTCATACGGAGCGCCGCGATCATCGACCAGCATCAGTCGCTGCCCTTCCGGGTCTTCAAAGCGCAGTACACCGCGCTCGTCGAACTGTTCAACCCCGCCATGCTCCACACCATGCTGCCTCAGACGCTGTGACCAGTATTCGAGTGCTTCAGGCCCTTTGACCCGAAAAGCGGTGTTAACAATACTGTCCGTGCCGCGACGATCAGGACCCACCCGCGGCCAGTCAAA
>JBFGLD010001005.1:0-3071 GCA_041576335.1 Anaerolineae bacterium
AATGCTCAAAGGCAGTCTTCGACTGCCGTTTCTAGCGTGGTGACGACGGTCCCAGACCGTCTGCGAACATTCAAAGAGTAACTCCGAACTCAGGTTAGTAAAATCGTTTCTGGTTAAATATGTGCCTCGTTGTATCTCTGTGTTTAGCCATGAGCGATATTCTCGCACGCTGCCCAAATCAATCTTGCAGCGTGACACAGTATTGCCTGGCACGGACCCGGTTGAGAATACGCTCTACGCGCTACGAATCATGCTGCTTCGCTCTTGGCGCTGGCCACAATCGCCTGCTGAAGATTGCCGTTGGATCGAGCCGATTCCCAGGGCCGGTCACCGTCACCGTATTGGATATTTTTGTGCGACTCGGTGTCGCGGGTCGGCGAAAGCGGCCCCGTTGCGGTGTAGTAATGTACCCCGGCTACCATCAGCTCTTCCGCCGGGAAGCGGGTGATGACTTCGCAGCCATCCTTGGTGACCACTAATTGCTCTTCGATTCGGGCGGCCGACCAGCCGTCGGTGGCCGGCCAGAAGGTTTCCAGAGCAAAGACCATGCCCTCTTCGATCACCTCCGGATGGTCCAGGGAGACCAGGCGGCTGAAAACCGGTTTCTCCCAAATGGAAAGGCCAACCCCGTGCCCATATTGCAGGGCAAAGGCAGCTTCCTCGTTCGGAAAGCCAAACTCCTCGGCCTTAGGCCACAGCTTGACTACCTCGGCTGTGGTCACGCCCGGCTTAATGGCATCGATGGCCACGTCCAGGTAATAGCGGCAGCGCTTGTAAGCGTCGATTTGGGCCTGCGAGGCGCTGCCCAGCACAAAGGTACGGTAGTAGCAGGTGCGATAGCCCATGTAACTGTGCAGGATGTCAAAATAGGCCGGGTCGCCGGGCCGTAAAACCCGGTCGCTGAACACGTGGGGATGGGGACTGCAGCGCTCGCCGGAGATAGCGTTGATGCCCTCGACGTGCTCCGAACCCAGGTCGTAGAGCACTTTGCTGGCCAGGCCGACACATTCGTTCTCGCGCATACCCGGTTTCATGGCCCGGTACAGCTCTTCGTAAGCTGCATCGACCATCATACAGGCCGACGTAATTAGGGTGATTTCATCCTGCGTTTTGATCACCCGGGCCTGCTGCATTAACTGTTGGCCATCGACCACCTTAATACCCTCTTTCTGAAGGGCAAATAGGACCGGCAGTTCCACCACGTCCACGCCCAAAGGCTCATCGAGCAGCCCGCGTTGTTCCAGTTCGATCCGAATTTTGCGAGCTACATTTTCAGCCCGGCCGGTCGCGGGCAGCATAGCCCCGCGCAGGGTTGAAATGCCGGCGCGCGAGCGCTTTTCTCCTTCCAGCCAGGGGCAGTAAAGTTGGTGGTGTTTGGCGGCCGAGCCAAAATCCCAATTGATCGGTTCATCACCCTGCGGCAGTAAGCAGAATCGGGCGACTTTATCCATGGCCCACGTTCCAATGTGGGTGGCGGTGATATAGCGAATATTATTTTGATCGAAGCAGAGCAAGGCCCCCAGCTCCGACTCTTCAAGCAGTTTCTTAATTCTGGCCAATCGCTCGGTGCGCAGGCGTTCAAAGTTAACCCGCTCTTCCCAATCGACTCCCATGAGTCCATTAGTTCTTATTGCCATTTTAGTTACCTCCGTTGGCGTTGTTAATTATTTACGTTTTATCGATTCCCACACAGCGTTTTCGCCATGTCAAACACAGCTTCGGCCGTAGGAATGGTTAGATCTTCCAGAACGGGCGAAAATGGGATTGGCACATCCATCGCTCCCATACGCTTTACCGGCGCGTCGAGATAGTAGAAGGCGCCGTCGGCAATGACCGCGGCGAGCTCGGCCGTAACCCCGTAACCCTCGTAGCCTTCGTCGATTACAATGGCCCGGCTGGTCTTTTTGGCCGACTCGATCAAGGTTTCTTTGTCAAGAGGTAAGGTGGTGCGCGGATCAACCACTTCGGCACTGAGGCCAATTTCCGCTAACTTGTCGGCTGCGTCCAGGGCGACCTGGACCATGCTGCTGGTGCCAACGAGGGTGATATCAGTCCCTTCACGTTTGATGTCGGCCAGGCCAAAGGGAATGGTATACTCCTCTGCTGGTACGGGGCCCTTGAGTTGGTACATCAGCTTGTCCTCAAATATGGCGACCGGATTGTCATCGCGAATGGCAGTTTTCATCAGGCCTTTGGCATCGTATGGCGTTGAAGGGACCACTACCTTCAGGCCGGGGATGTGGCTAAACCAGGCGTGCAGCGACTGTGAGTGCTGCGCTGCCGAGCGCCGGCTGGCGCCCATCGTGGTGCGCAGCACCAGCGGCACTTTTAGCTTGCCGCCCGACATGTAGTGGGTTTTTGCGGCCTGGTTGACGATTTGGTCCATGGTCAAAGTGATGAAATCGCCAAACATAATGTCCACGACCGGGCGCATGCCGGTCATGGCGGCGCCAACACCTAAGCCGGTTATTCCGGCTTCGGAGATGGGTGAGTCGATCACGCGTTCCGGACCAAATTCGTCGATCAGCCCCTTAAGTACCTTGAAAGCCGTGCCGGCTTCGCCCACATCTTCGCCGATGATAAATACGCTTGAGTCGCGCCGCATCTCTTCGGCCAGTGCTTCTTTGATCGCCTCGCCAAAAGTAATGACGCGACCGTTCCCCGGGCGCTCGGGGTGGGGGTCAGGCGTAGACATGCTGGTTCACCTCCTCCGGTTTGGGATACGGCGCGTTAAGCGCAAATTCAACCGCTGCTTCAACTTCGCGGCGCGCGTCGGCTTCAATCTGCTCGAAAATATTTGGCTCAGCCAGCTGTTGGTCAATCATCCAACCGGCTAGGATTTTTAGCGGGTCTTTTTCTGTAATCCAGAATGTCTCTTCCTGTTTGGAACGATAGTACGCTCGATCGATGTCACCGACGTGATGACCCCGGTACCGATACGTATGGCACAGCATAAAGGCCGGCCCCTCCCCGGCCCGCGTCCGCTCGACCAGCTCCTTCATGGTGAAATGAACCTGGCGAATATCCTGCCCATCCACTTCGACGGCGTGAATGTCAAACGCCCCGGCCCT
>JBFGLD010001006.1:0-3071 GCA_041576335.1 Anaerolineae bacterium
AGAGGCGGCTACGTAGTGGCGCAGCACGGCGCGGGGGTAGTACATGACCTTGTAGCCCGCCTGTCTCGCTCGAAAGCAGTAATCAGTGTCCTCCAGATAGAAGTAGTAGTTTTCATCGAAGAGCCCGACGGATTCCAGCAACTCGCGACGTATAGCAAAAGCAGCCCCAACCACGGACGGCATTTCTTCAGCTACATCATATTGCCCTTCGTCCGCTTCGCCGGCGCCTCGCAAACTTGGAAATTGCCTGGCTGCGTCGAATACTACCCCGGCGTGCCAGATCTTGTCCCCCGACCAATTGAGGATTTTGCAGCCCCCGATACCCACTCTGTCATCGGCGAGCATACCACCAATTAGTTCAGCTATCCAATTGGCGTCGACCACCGTATCCTGATTAAGTGGTACTAAAAATTCACCCAAGGCCGTGGTCAACCCCACATTGATACCTGCCGCAAAGCCAAGGTTTTGCGCATTTTTGATCAAACGCACCGTGGGAAATTGCTGGGCAATTAGTTTTGCGGTTCCATCAGTTGAAGCATTATCAACAACGATGACTTCGAAGTTGGGGTAAGTCTGGTTGAGGACCGCCTGTAAACACCCCTCGATAAATTCAATACCGTTCCAGGTTAAAATAATCACCGAAACAAGATCTGCTTTGGCCATAACCTATTTTAGCTTAACAACTATGCTGTACTTGTTCATACACCTGCCTAAATCGATCGGTCACTGTTTCCCAGGTATACTGTCTTTTGGTCTTCTGATACCCTGCCTCGCCCATCTGCGTTCTCTGTTCGGGATTTGCCAGCAACTCACACACGGCCCGAGCCAAATCATTCACTTCGTCTGGATTGGCTAACAAACCGTCTATACTTTCGTCGATAATGGACGGGATCGCACCGGCTCGCAGACCGATAACCGGCTTACGGCAGGCCCAGGCCTCCAGCAAGACGATGCCAAAAGACTCCTGAGTTGAAGGGAACACCAATAGGTCACAGGCCGCAATAATCTTAGCTTTCTCCGCTTCCGGAAAATCAAGTCTTATGGTGATGGCGTTTTGGTAATCCACCGGCAAGCGGGCGATCAATTGTTCTAGGTGACGAACGTCAGGCGTGCCGGCTCCGGCCAGTAATAATCTTGCCCGAGGATACCTCTTCCATACTGTTGGCATTGCAGTCAAAAGCTTGTGTACACCCTTACGCTTGGCCAAATGCCCGACGAAAGCAATCACCGGATTATTGCCCCAACCGTATTTCTCTCGCAGTTCTTGCCCTTCAACGCCGTCAAATTGCTTGAGGTCCACCCCGACGCCGATAGTGATTATTTTTTGCGCAGGTATACCTCGGGCGATCAGATAATTCTGCTCAAATGTACTATTGGCAATATAGGCGTTCGCCTTGCTGATAGCCGTATAAATCAGGGGACGGTCAAAATTACGCGGATCAGCTGTATGCAGTGCTCCGTGCAAGATGACGGGCGTATTGCTTCGCTTTCCTCCGGCTAAGGCATAGTGCATATGCAAAAAAGGAAATGAGGAAGCACAAATAACATCAGCCCTGAAGCGCGCTATTGCCTGCGTCATACCAAATATGATCGGGCCATTAAACAAAGCTCTTAAGCGATCGCTAAAGGGCAGCTTTGCCATATCGCCAAGTTGGGCAAGGCGATGACGCACGAAACCGAAGTGGTTAAATATTGGAAAGCGATTTACATCTACCCCATTAATCCGTTCTGTTCCAACCGGTAGGGTCGGTTCGCCACGTAACCAGAAAACCGAACAATTCCTGGCGGCGGTCGTCGTAAAGACAGTAACTTCATCGCCGTACCGTTGAACCAGTTGTTCAGACAATTTTTGAATTAAAGTCTCGGTTCCGCCAATAGCGGGTGTATATCCTTGGACCACGTGTAAGATTCTCATAACCGTTAGGCTGCTAGGCTTACAACTCCTCGGCAAAGCGCCAGCTGTAGCGTTGAAACACCAGCCAGCCGATGAGAAAAACGAGGCCGGCCGTTACCGCTGTTCGGGCCAAAAAATCTAGCGCAGGTGGCGCACCATAGTACAAAATGGTGCGATAGTTGGCGATCAGGGAAGCCATGGGATTCAATATATAGGCCAGACGCCAGACGTCAAGATTGAAGCCAAACAATTCGTAATTTCTGGGCAGAATATTCATCGGGTAGAAAATAGGCGTTATAAAAAACCAGGCCAGCATCACGACATCCATCAAGTGTTGCGTATCACGGTAAAATACATTAATGGCGGCCAGAAGAAAGCCGACGCCCAAGGTGAAGACGATCTGGATGACGATCACGATCGGTAAGTATAGGGCCGAGATGGTCAGGGGGATTTGGAAAATGAAAATCATGATGAAAAGCACGATGAGGGCAATGAGAAAATTGACAAAATTAGACAGAATTAATGATAATGGCAGAATTTCACGGGGAAAATAGACTTTTTTTAGTAGGGCCGCATTACTAACGAGGCTGCCGGTCGAACCAATGACTGAAGAGGCAAAAAAATTCCATGGTAGCAAAGCGCATAACACGAAGACGGGGAAGCTGCGGATTGAAGTCGAGGTAACCGGAGCCATCACCGTGAAGACAACGGTGAAAACGATCATCATCAGCAGCGGGTTCATTAAAGACCATAGAATCCCCAAAACGGAATTCTTATAGCGGACCTTTAAATCGCGAATGACCAAATTACGAACCAGGTCTCGGTATTGAATCAGGTGGAGCAGTGGTTCCAATGAGCTCTGCAGAAAGCCGGTTAGACTACGCTGCCCTGTCCGATCGTTGACCCCGGTGATGATGATTTGCTTTCGGTTGGCCGGATTTATCTGCATCCTATCCATTAGCTGTGTTAAACAATAAAAATCAGCGCCCGCCTTGCGGCTCTGTCAGCGCTGCTTCGGATAAAAGGTAATATTAGCACAAATTCTTGGGTAACGAAAATTACGACAGATTAGATACAGTGATGATTGGAGCCCGGTTTCTCGACCTTAACTCAAGTTGCTACTCAGAAGCTGTTATAAAAGAGTGGGCCAGTCTTAAAATGTTCTCAAATTTGAGCT
>JBFGLD010001007.1:0-3071 GCA_041576335.1 Anaerolineae bacterium
CCTTCATCGTCAGGTTATTTAGGACAAACCCGGGCAGCGTAATCGGAACGTTCAATCGCCTGGAAAGCTTGATCTTAAGCGGATTCTCCATTTGCCTTCCATCTACCAATTCTGACAGCGTGGCATGTTCGCCTCGCATCAAAATGCCGCGGCCTGCGCTGTCGCCCGTTACCAGGCAGTCAATCCAGGCCATCGAGTAGCTCCATCCTTCCGATTCCTCAAAAAGATCCATCAAATGGTCGAGATTCCTGGCCTTAAGTGACTCCTGCCGGATGTAGGCAGTTTCAATCGGTATAAGCCGCAGCTTGGCGTTCAAAATAACGCCGGTCAACCCCATACCCCCGCACGTCGTCCAAAACAAATCGGCATGTTGCTCTTTGGAGCACCTCACCTTAGTCCCATCACCGAGCATCAGGTCCATTTCCAGGACATGATCGCTGAAATTCCCCGCCTTATGCTGGCTCTTGCCGTGTACGTCTGAGGCAACGGCACCACCAACGGTAATCAATTTGGTGCCTGGGGTCACCGGCAAGAACCAACCGCGGGGCACAACTACATCTAAGATATCAGCCAACAGCACACCGGACTGGCAGCGGATGACTCCCGCTGTGTCATCAAACGACAAAAACTTGTTATACCGCAGGGTGGAGATGATCTGAGGGGCCAGGGCCGAGTCGCCGTAACAGCGCCCATTACCCCTGGCAATTACAGTGTCAGATTGGGCTAACAGTTTTCTCAGGTCGTCGAGATCCTCAAATTCGGTGAATTTCACGGCAACATTCGGAAAATTGCCCCAGTTACTGATCCGTTTGAGGCTTAAGCCCCGGCTGCGCTGCGAACGGACTGCTTTAATTTTTTTTAGAAGCATCAAACCGAGCTGGGAGCGCCGTTCTTTTCCCAACCGCGGGGCAAGGAGGGCCATTATTGCCGCACTCACTAAACCACCCAGAGCTAACACGGCCAATATTTTAGCAATGTTACCTCGTTTTGCCATAAGTTACGACTTCCTTTCTTTAGAACGCCGGTAACATTTTACCTGCTTTTGATCTATCTCCTCATTATGGAACAACTGAGGAATTTTACAAAATTTACCCACTCGCCGTGGTCTGCAGCCTTTTATCATCACCATTATATTTCGTCCCGCAGCTCAAGTTCAAACTTTAAAAGTCGGGGCTTGCGGTTTTACCATGCTATGTTACAATGCTACCGAAAAACTGCAGGTCGGCTGGTAGGCCGAGGCGCGGGGGTGTTGCCCCTAGTTTCTCCTCTTCTAAATGATACGCAGCACGTGTCGCCGACCACCTGGCACCTCAATGTACTTTGATCATAAATCAAATGAATAAACTCTATAATTATTTCGATAGTCGTGACACGTACGGCAATCAGTACACGTTGGCTGCGTCGTAATGGCAGACGATATTCAATGGCCGGACGAAACTAAATATGACGCAATTGAAGGGACGCCTCTGATAGCAGACGAGCTGCCCCCTGACCACCGCTCCGGGTTTGTAGCCGTCGTGGGCCGCCCCAACGTGGGTAAGTCAACCTTGATGAATCGCCTTTTGGGGCAAAAAGTTGCCATTGTCAGCCAGAAACCCCAAACTACCCGAAACCAACTGTTGGGAATTCTTACCATTCCTACAACAGCCGATCCTAACCCATTAGCGGGATGCCCACCTGCCCAGGTGATTTTTGTCGATACGCCGGGCATTCATCAACCACTTCACAAATTGGGAGAGTATCTCGTCGAAACTGCGGTGCAGGCCCTCGCCGACGCGGATATCGTACTATGGCTGGTGGATGCCGGCCAACCAGCGACTAATGCCGACCAATTGGTTGCCGAGTCGCTGCACCAAACAAAGTCCATCCTTGACAGGCGCGGTGAGCCTATGCTACCGGTTTTACTGGGCCTTAATAAGATCGATATACTTCCGGAAGAAGGGCCGGCCGATCTGGAGTCGCAATTTTTGGCCTTGTATCCGGCCGATGATTGGATTTTGTTGTCAGCTACCCGTGGCGACAATCTCGATGTGCTGCTGCGGCAGATTATCAATATGCTTCCACCCGGTCCCCGTTACTTCCCCGAAGACCAAATTACCGACCAGCATACGCGGGTTATTGCCGCTGAGTTAATCCGTGAGGCGGCTCTGGAAGTCCTGCACCAAGAAGTGCCCCACGCCCTGGCCGTACGTGTGACCGAATTTAAGCAGCGTCACGAAGAATTGGTCTATGTCAGCGCCAATGTAATTATAGAACGCCAATCGCAGAAAAAGATCGTCATCGGTGAAAAAGGGCGAACCCTGAAGCAAATTGGGCAGTTGGCCCGGCCAGAAATTGAAAAGCTCGTCGGCAGTAAGGTCTACCTCGATTTGTGGGTCAAAGTTCGACCCAAATGGCGCAAAAAAGAAAATGAGCTGCGCTGGCTAGGCTACTCGATCAAAAAATAATGCGTCATCCATCAAGGAGATAAATGATGCCAGACAACATTCGAAGTCGAATTATTACAGAAGGGATCGAAAGAACGCCCAACCGGGCGATGCTGCGTGCCGTGGGCTTTGGCGATGATGATTTTGATAAGCCCATCGTCGGTGTGGCCAATGGCTACAGCACTATCACGCCCTGTAACCTGGGGCTAAACCTGCTGGCAAAGCGGGCCGAAGCCGCTCTTAGAGAAGCCGGAGCCATGCCCCAGATGTTTGGAACCATCACGGTCAGCGACGGTATTTCGATGGGGACCGAGGGCATGAAATACTCCCTCGTCTCCCGCGAAGTGATCGCCGACGCCATTGAAACCGCGGTTAACGCCCAAAGCATGGATGGGGTATTGACCGTAGGCGGCTGCGACAAAAATATGCCGGGGGCCTTGATCGCCATGGCCCGGATGAATATTCCGGCAATTTTTGTTTATGGCGGCACAATTAAGCCGGGTCATTATCAGGGAAGAGATTTGGATATTGTCAGCGCGTTCGAAGCTGTTGGTCAATACAGCGCCGGCATCATCGACGAAGCAGAAAGATTGGAAATAGAACGCCGCTCAATTCCCGGAGCCGGTGCTTGTGGCGGCATGTACA
>JBFGLD010001008.1:0-3061 GCA_041576335.1 Anaerolineae bacterium
ATCAAACCATCTCCTCGTGGGCCAACATCCAGGCTTATGTCTATAGTAGCCGGTCCGTCGCTGAATAACCAGGTATTACCTTCGTTGTAAATCAGCTTTCCGGTGACCGTTTGATTCAGCTCAATGCGTTTGTTTGAGGATGGATTTATCGGTGATGAGCCCGCAGTACGCGTTGCGGGCGATGGTGATATGCCCGCTACGGATGTGGCCGTTGCCGGGTTGTTCCGATCATTCGCCATTCGGCCGCCATACCAAACTAGCCCCGCGACGATACACAGAGCAAAAACGATAACCAGTCCTTTGACTGGCCGTCCCGACAATTTAATATTTTCAAGGCCTGATTTGCGCGGCGGGCCGGTTTCTATATCGCGTTGTGTTTCGAAATCACGCGGCTGAGGCGGCGATACCTCCCTCAATGCCTCTAGTTCGTTTTTTAAGTTGTCCAGTTGGGTTTCAATATCCTCAATTTCAACATCGAGGCTGACATCGGCCGAGGTTCCCAATTGGGCTTTTTTCAGCTTAAGTCCGTGAAGTCGGCGATTACAGGTTTGGATCAGTTCTTTGATTTCTTCTTGGCGGGTCTTGGCCATGCTCCGGTACCGTCAAAGGTCATTTCAGCATATTATAACATAGATTGCTCCTAGTTGTGTAAGAGTCCCCGGGCTATGAACGAGTCTGAGTAGAAAACCTTCGCATAGTCAAGGTGTTTGGATTGTAGTTCTTGGGCAGGCGCTTTAGGCACCGTGTATGTAAACGCTGACCAGTAAATGGGGTGGGCAAACGGCCGTCCTTCTGGGGCCAGCCCGGCAAAGCGCCGCCAGGTAGCCGAGGCGTGTTTCTAACTCTGCCTTTGCATAAAGCAAACGGAGTGTAGGAAGAATATTTTGGACCAGCCATTTCAAACCAAATACAAACTTTCACATGATATACTTATATAACCTGCTCACTTGACTCCGCCGGGTAATTCCGTTCGGAGTTAAGTGAGCAAGGTCCATCCGGCGCGGTGTTTCGCGCACCGCTATTCTCGTTATTAGACCGCTTTTCAGCCCGATCATTGCCCCAGAGATATATGCGGCTGTCCGGGCCTCGGGCCGCCTTCGCCTCTCACTTCTGGATTGGCATCGTGTAGCAAACCGCATTGCCCTTAAGGACAACAGTACCGTCGGCCAGAACAACACGCGTCTCAAGCTCTGTGATCGGCTTGTCGGAGCGAACTTTGGTGATCTGGACCTCACCGGTGATGGTATCGCCGGGCCGGACCGGCGATATGAAGCTCCAGTTAACCTGCAGGAACACTGTCCCCGGTCCAGGCAGATCTTCGGCCACGACGGCGTTCAGAATTGCGCTGATGACGCCGCCCTGAACAACGATGCCGCCAAAGCGGGTGGCTCGTGCAGCCTCTTCATCATAGTGCAAGGGGTTGCGATCCCCACTTATTTCTGTGAATAGCTCGATGTCGCGAGCCGTCACCGCCCGCGATCGCTGCGCCTTCTGGCCAATCTCCGGCATCCCGTTCGGCCAGACTTCGTTCCTTAGAGTCATGACGCCATCCTCTTCGTATAGCCATTGAGTTATAACCAATCAAAAAATCCCACCACGTCGATCCCTGCAGGATTACACCAGCTACAAGGACACCCACAAAAGAGATGAAACCCCAGACTATCAGGTGGCACCGGCTCCACCAGCCTGCTACTGGCGAGGGGTAGGGAAGGGGATAACTTACCATACCGCGCCTCCACCGCCTACACCTCATCGCCGGCGGACCGGCGGGCCATAGCTTGCACACTGGCTGCAATCTCCTCAACCTTGATTTTCGTATAGCTGCGCGTTGTTTTCGGGTCCTGGTGTCCCAGGGCTTCTTGCACCAGAGCCAGGTTGCCCGTGAAATCGAGCAGCCCATTGGCAAAATAGTGGCGCAGCGAGTGGGGGGATAGGTTAAAGCGCCGGGCCACATCAGCCTGTTCGGACAGCTGCTTAATGATCTGCTGGACGGAGCGAATCGAGAGGGGCAGCCGGCTCTCAGCTTTCGCCGGGCGGTCGTGCCGGCAAAAGAGGGGATGTTGAGCCAGCTGCAGCAGCAAGGCTTCATCTTGTCGCTCGGCCAGGTAAGCTTGAATAGCCGTCCAGGCCTCACCGTCAAAGGCCACGAATCGGGTTTTGCGTCCTTTGCCGGTCACCCAAGCCCCCTGCCGGGCGTCATCCAAATCTTCGCGTTTGAGGCTGACCACCTCGCCCACGCGCATCCCTGATGATTTCAAGGCCAGAACCATGGCCAGGTTCCGGCGCCAGATCAACCTGAGCCGGCGGCGATAAGCGGGTGACGCATCCTCCTTGATGTGAGGCGGAACACGGGCCGCTTCAACTAGCGCCGTGACAATTTCATTAGCCGGGATCTTCTGGGCAATGGGCTTGGCCTTGACCTTGGTGGCCTGGGCCAACTCTTCCTTGATCCGGTCATACTCGGCATAATCAAAATGAGGCAGCCGCTTGCGCAAAACCAAAAAGCGCAGGAAGCGGGTCACCGCCAGCAGGTACAGGCTGCGGGTGCTCTCGGCCAGGGGCATTGGGGCCGAATGCTCACTCCGCCGGTAAGTTTGCTTCAACAGCCAGGTCGCCAACTCCTGAAACATGTCGGGGCTGAGGTCGGCGATGGGCCGGTCTGCCGCCCACTCGTAAGTTTCCTCGAGATAGGTTTTTAAGTAGGCCAGGCCGCTGCGGTAAGTTCGGAACGTATGTTCGGATTGGCCGCCGCCGGCGGTTTTTAGAAAAATCTCAGCTTCGCTGTCGAGGGTAGGGGAGGAGTTCGGTTTTTGCGAGGCATCGGTCACTTGAGCACTCCTTTCCGGAAGTCAATCCGGTCCACGCTTGCTTAGGGTCATTATTCCGGACCTGCTAGTTTCGCAGTCTCTTTAATATTATCATGCACTTGGGTTATGATTTTGACTAGGGATAACATCTTGTCCAGTGCCGAGGTGATTTATGGTTGAAGACAGGCAATATTTAGTTGATAGGGTCCAGGGGGCTGACGACGTCGCCCTGGTCGTGGCCAGTATCTCTGAAG
>JBFGLD010001009.1:0-3060 GCA_041576335.1 Anaerolineae bacterium
CCGATCAGGGCCCTGGTGACGATAACCGGGTCAGCCGGGCGAAATTTGCCGGACTCCACACAGGCTTGCACGAATTGTTCCAAATGAGCGGTAATGGGCCTGGCAATTTTTTCATAGACTTCCTGCCGTAATTCGGCGTCGGCAAAGATCTCGGCCAGCACCGGCGCCAGAAAGGGACCCCGATCGTGCAGCAGTTGGTAGCGATTGTGCAGCAGGGTCGTAAAAAAGGCTCTAGGGTCTTCGAGCAGGTGATCCTGTAGTACATCTCTGAGCGACTGGACACCGAGCAATTCAATCAAAGCGACCAACAGCTCCCGTTTGTTATCGAAATAGTTGTAAATGGTGCCTTCAGATACCCCTGCCGCTTTGGCGATTTGCCGGGTGGTGGCTTTGTGATATCCTTTGTCGGCAAAAACTTGCGCCGCACCCATCAAAATTTGGCTGCGTCGGGCCTCAACCATTTGGTCTTTAAAGTCTTTGGCTGGTGATACCATTTAACACGCTCCACTTTAGGTTAGACATAAGCTAAGCTTTCTCGAACACTTGTTTGGGCGGCCTTTTGGGCCGGAAACCAACTGGCAATAATGGCCAATATGGTGACAATTACAAACCAGGCGACGACCCCTTCTTTGGAAAATTGATAAACCAATTCCACATTAATGAGTGCGGCCAGGATATTAAGCACAAGCCGACTCACAGGAATAGTCAGCGGAATAGCTATCAGCCAACTTAACCAACTTAAAATCAGCCCTTCGCCGATAAATTGCCCGGCCACAGCTAGGCTGGAAGCACCGATAGCACGCATGACCCCGATTTCC
Source organism: Anaerolineae bacterium (assembly GCA_041576335.1). Taxonomy (GTDB): domain Bacteria; phylum Chloroflexota; class Anaerolineae; order 4572-78; family J111; genus JANQQF01. The sequence goes on from JBFGLD010001009.1 coordinate 819, forward strand.
CGCGTGCGCTCCTTGACGTTGATTGACAGGGTTCCGCTCAAGGCGATAGCCCCCACAAGGGCAACCATGCCCGCCATACCGCTCAATAGGGCAATCAGGATTGACATTTGGGTAACCCTTTGTTCGATCATACGATGGGCCGTATCCCTATTACTGGCCAAAACCTCGTACCCCTGCGCTTCGTAAAGCGCTCGCAGCGCTTTGACCGCAGCCGCTTCGCTCTCGGCTTGTTTGTGCTTGGTCTGGATGCGGATTGCTTTGCCTCGCCCTACCTGGCCAATCTCCTTGGCCAACGTGCGGCGTGGTACCAGCGCCGCATCCTGGTCGATTGGCTCGAAGATTAAGCCGACGACCAGCCAGTCAGACTCGCCTTTGCCGGGGATGTCTAGCGTGATCCAATCACCGGCCTCCACCCCGATCACTTCGGCCACCTCCTGATTGAGTACAATCGCGTAATCGTCGGACGGCTGAAGCCAACGCCCGGCCCGCAGTTGGGGAAGATAGGTCGCCGTTGGGAGCGGCAGTCCTCGTAGTGTCACCGCGGAGTCGTCATTAGACTCGGGCTGTCCCAACGGACGCGCCTTGCCTTTGGCCGTGCCCCATATCTCGACTTTTTTGACGTCGGGGTAGCTCAGGGTCAGCGCTTCAATTTCCTTGATCCGTTTCTCCTCCTTCAGATCCAGCATCACATTTGAGTCGAAGATCGAGAAAAGTACATCGCTAAAGGTATGGAGCAGCGACGCGCGGGTGTTTATAACCATCATAAAAATTACGCCCGCGCCGACCAGGGTGATTTGAGTCAAGAACACCCGTTTGCCGTTACGAAACGTATTGCTGATGGTCAGGGCCGCCAGCCGTGGTATGATCTGCACTCGCGTCAGAATTTGGTCCAGAAGCCCGGCAGGGTGTCCCAGGCCGTAAGTGCTTATGGCCTCGCGGACGGTAATGCGCGCCCCGCCAAGAATGGGTATTATCGAAACGAGCAGCGGCGACACCAGGGCGATGGTGACCTGAACCAGAACGGCCGTTGTTGAAATTTCGAGGGGACCCGGTATCATTCTGATCCGATTAATCATTCCATAGCGAATAACCTGGGCGCCTACGGCACCAAGCGGAACCGCAGTGACGAGGGCTATTAACCCGTAGACAAACACTGTGCTGAAATAGATGATAAGGATCTTGTCAAATCGGGCTCCGATTGCCTTCATGATCCCGATTTGGTTGACCTGTTGGGCGATAATAGCGTTGATCGTATTGTAAACCAGAAATAACCCTAGGATCAGCGTAGCCACGGCCATGACCGTCAGCATCAGGAAGACCCCGTCAAGAGCATCCTGAACGATAAAGCGGTCGGGCCGATTGGTACGGGCTTTGAAGCCCCCTGGCGAGGGGATGGCCGGCTCGACCTCGATGCCCTGTTTTTCCAGTTCGTGCTGAACCAGGTCAGCCGCAGCTTTGACTCGCTCGTCGGTATAGTCGGGAATTGTGGCCAGCACCAGGCTGGATCGCGACTCGCCGGTCAACTGTTCAAAACGCTCGCGAGTGGTAAAAAACATTGGCTCGGACACGACAAATGGGGGTGGATGCGCCGCATTGTAGAGGACGCCATTAAGCTCTACGACCTGTGTTTTGTCTTCAATTTCCAGGTAAATTTGGTCTCCAACCTCGAGGTCACGACCGCGTTGGACGCCCATCAATCTTCGTTGCGGCCAATCGCCAGCGTCCAGCTTTACCTGGCGGATGGTTTGTTTTTCATAATCTTCCAAAGCCACTAAGAAGGCTGCTTGCCACGGTTCCGCGGTATGAGCACGCCATTGAACCCGTTCTTGGGCCCATCCTTCGACCTTTTCAATCCCCCTAAGGTTTTTCAATGACTCGATGAGCGCTTCGTCGACAGGGGGATTAACTTCTAAGCCGATCGTAGCTGGATTGGACTCCTGCCAGGTGCGGCCTACGTCCTTAAGAATGAACTCCTTGGCCCCCATGATAGCGCCGACGGTGAATGTACCGGTGGCAACGATGGCTACAACCCGCATGGTGCGCCCTTTATTCACCCACAGGTCGTGCCAAATTTTGTAACGAATCACGCCTAGGCCCATATCGTCAACCTAAATGAGTGTTCACTCATATTATTGAGTATTCACTCATTATAGCAGTTAAGAGGATGCATGTCAAGACCTGCTCCACCTTCCCAATTTTTCAGGTCATGCAAAATCCGCTCCAAAATATAAATGTCCCAATC
>JBFGLD010001010.1:0-3059 GCA_041576335.1 Anaerolineae bacterium
AGAACACGTAACAGTATTGGCTGCCGCAGGTCGTACATTGCCGCGTCGTAACAAAAGCAACCGTATATTAATAGTCTCAAAAGTATATCACGCTCTCAATTGGCACACATCCGCAGGAAGGTGGATTCCCATCTAAAACAAAAGACCGCCCTGAGGGCGGTTCGTCTGCATCAAATGACCGATATGGGCTGCGACAAATGACCTAGTCAACGACATCACATATCCCAAGTTACATCACCGTGCAGCTCGGCCGGGTGCTTTCGCTTTAGAAAAGCCTCAAAAGCAGGCCGTTCCCGGCCAATGCGGAAGGCAGGGCCGTGCCCGGGAAAACACTCCGTTTCATCGGGCCACTTAAAAACGATGTTGCGCATTGTCTCTAGGGTGACCTTAAAATAGTGAGGTGCCCAGGTTTTACCGGGGCCTCCCTCAAAAATAGTGTCGCCCACAATGGCGCGAGGGTCGGGCAGCATCAAGGACACCATGCCGGGCGTATGGCCGGGCGTATGAATGATGCGCAGGCGGTAATTTCCCACGGTAAAAGTATCTCCATCGGCAAACCAGTTATCGGCCATCACGCCCATGGGCGAATCGGCCGGGTGCATGTAAACGGGCACCTTAAGGCGTTCTTTCATATCGCCCAGCGCCCCAACGTGATCGGGATGGGCGTGAGTCAGCAAGATAGCCAGGGTGGTCGAGCTGCCAAGCATAGCCATCAGCGTATCAGGTTCTGCGCCCGGGTCGATCAGCACGCTTTGGTTGGTTTCCGGGCAAATAAGCGCGTACGTGTTCATCGGCCACGGGCCAACCGAAGCGGATTTTAGGATAAGTTTATTGGTCATTGTCGGACTCCTAATCAAAAAAAGCGACCGCCCTTATTCCAAACAAAGGCGGTCGATATGGCGGGGAGGGTGGGATTCGAACCCACGGTCGAGTTTAACCCCGACAACCACTTAGCAGGCGGCCCCAATCGTCCACTCTGGCACCTCCCCGGGCTTGTTGACACACTATTAAGTACCGTTTATGATTCGGCCATCGTGCTCGACCGTGGGAATTCTTACCCGGTACCTACCACCTGGCGGAGGGAGAGGGATTCGAACCCCCGGAGACCTTGCGGCCTCAGTGGTTTTCAAGACCACCGCAATCGACCACTCTGCCATCCCTCCAGAGATAGCTTTTTATTCTAGCAGAGGAATCAGCGAAAGTCAATTGAGAAAAGTCTAGCGACAAGTTGAATAGAATAACGAGGTAATAGATATGACGCTTCCGGGCCTAATTGGTGGTGGAGTCGTGTGAGATAAGACACTCGTCATTGTGAAACTAGAAACAATCAATGTCTGTTAATGCAACAGATGAAATTAACGGGTTAAGCGATTATGCCGAAATTTGTGGCTAAAATCATAGCAATTCGTAGTGGTTAGAATAGGTCATATGGGAGTGGGCGATCAGCGATAAATTTGATAGCATATAGATTGTTGCCGTGCCACATCCTCACAAATAATAGACCCTCCGTTTTTTCTTTGAGATAAGTTACCATCTTTCGTCTTGGCCACCGGTTATGCAACGATCACGACGTCAAGGATGACAACCGTGCCTGATGAGCCAATTTATACCTTTCTGGCGATACCGGATGACCCGTGGTGGTCTAAACCTTGCCCCCACCTGTCCCTAAGCGGATTTGCCATAGTTGGTCAAGCCTCCAACAGCCTTGCCGTCTGGACCCGGTTTCGGGAAACCTGCCCGCATTTAGTAATCGTTGCCACGTGGCTACTAGATAACGATGTCCTGACCCTCTGCCGTGCCATCCACAGATTGTCCCCTTCTATTACCATAATCCTAGCTACAACCGGTGAAGACTCTGAGCAGTTAGCCCCATTGGAGGCAGGGGTCTCCTGTTATATTTCTCTTGACTTCTCCCTAACGACCTGGCCTTCCCTCCTCACTCGTAGCACAATTTTTCCTCCAGTCACTCTCAAGCAAGCTTTAGACGGAGCCCTATCAACTCATGGTGCCTCAAAGATGGTCACTATTGGCCCTTATCTATTGATCTGGCGGGCCAACGTGTTACCTTGGAGGGAACGCAGAATTCGCTCGACCCGTCGCGAGTATGCAATCCTGGTCTGTCTGGCCGAGTCTTCCGGCCTGGTGGCCACCTTCGACCAATTGTTCCCAAATATAATTGGTATTTCGAAAACTCATGCTCATTTACGGATAGCCTTTCTTCAAGCGTGTGTTCTACTCGGCCATAGGCCTCATCAGGAATTACAATTCGCGAACTTAATTTGATACTCAAACAAAATATCCAGATTAATATGCCGATTATGATGATCGCATCTAACTTTTTCTCTTTCCAGACTGCGTAACTCCTAATCATAAAGGTAGGCAAAAATGAAACCTATGGAAAAACCAATCTCCAAGTTGATTGCGAGCGGAGTGTTACTTCTGTTATTTTTCCCCACTACGTTTATACATATGGCCTATGAATCACCAGCCTTTGCAGCACCGCCGGCTAATTTTATAAATGAAACCCTAATTCTCGGACTGGATGAACCAACTGCAATAGAATTTCTCCCTGATGGCCGCATGTTAATTTTGGAACGAAGTGGCACTATTCATATTGTCCAAGCCAACGCAACAACAATCGACCCCACCCCATTTATGCAAATTGCCAATATTAACGTCAGCCAAGGAGAGCGCGGTCTCACCGGAATCACTCTTGACCCCAATTTTAGTACAAATGGATATTTCTATTTATTTTATACAGCCGGTTCCCCGCTCCGGGATCGCGTTTCACGTTTTGCAGCCAGTGGTAATACCGCGGATATAAGTTCCGAAGTCATACTATGGCAGGATAATGTAGCAGCGCCACTCTGGCATCACGGCGGTTCGGTCATCATCGGCCCGCTGGACTATCTTTATATTTCAACCGGTGACGGCTTTGATCGTACAAATGAGGTTCAAAGTTTGGTCAGTTATCGCGGCAAAGTACTACGTATTGCGCGAGATGGTTCTATCCCCCCCGACAATCCCTTCTATGACGGAACTGGAGCCAATCTGGATGA
>JBFGLD010001011.1:0-3056 GCA_041576335.1 Anaerolineae bacterium
CCCAGATAATGGATTTGCCCTTTTGCCGAATCAGGCGCATGACCGGGAGTTGTGACCGGAAGTTGGGTTGGGTTCATGGCGGTAATTTACCTGAATTTTAGGCTGATAATTATTGTCCGTTTTTTGTCCTGTGCCGGCCAGCCGTCAATCACATCTGGATTACTTTTAACGGCGCTTTGCCAATAGTCTCTGAGAGAGCCATTCGCCCCACCCCGGTTCACTCCAAGGGCAGACCTCGATACAAATAGCGCAGCCATAAGTCTTGACGAAGTAAGGGATACACTTGTCAAAGTCAACATACCATTTGGTTTCGCCACGAACGATCTGCTTTTCGTCAAAAATTGCGCTGGGGGGACAATCAAGTACGCAGCGTTGGCAAATCAAGCATAGGTCGTCTACGCCGATGTCAACGGGGCGGTCGATCGCCAGAGGCAAATTGGTCAACACGGCTGCTAATCGAAAATTAGAGCCAAATTCCTTGCTAATCATAGAGCCATGCTTACCAAGCTGGCCCAACCCCGCCTTAATCGCCAATGGAATATGCAATATATCGGTGCTGTTGGGGTTGCCGAAGGCTTTAGCCGGCCAGCCCAACCCTCGAATGTATTCGCCCAGCTCGATCGCGATGCGCGATACCTGGCGATAGGTCCGCATAACCTCGACGGCTGCCCGCTCCTGCGGAACATGGCGCATCTCCTGGCGAGCCATAGGTAAGCCGATGCAGATGGCGTATTCGTAGGGTACGTCGCGCCCTTCATATACAGCCTCGGTAGGTACGCGGCTGATACCGATCAAACCGGCCCCCAGCCGCATAGCCTCGGCTTTAATTTCGGCGGCCATAGCTGCCGGATCTTCGACCTTGACCCGCGCTTGGCTCACCGGCCCATCTTGGCGGCGCAGCTGCCACACGTTCGCCAGCATATGGCGCACCACCCCGAATATGTTAATCTGGCTAAAGAATTCGTCAAGGGCGTTCCAGGGCAAATCTTCGCCAGTAGCGTTATGAAAGACGTGCCTGGCCCGAAGTTTCTTATTGACCCCTAGACCATTAATATCATTTCCCGATTGGGGCGGATTCTTGTAGCCAAAGGCGTACGTGGGTGGCGGCGGATTCAGCGGCTTCATCAAGTTAACTCCTCATCCACCCAAAAAACCTCACCGCGCGCCTCTTTAGCCCGGTACGCCTGTCGGGTGCGATGGCCCCGCACCAGATACGCATACAACATTTGCGCGATGCGCCACAGCAGCCGAACGTCACGCCAAAGTTGCGCCCAAAATGAAGTGCCTTTGACAAGTTGCCCATCAATCGTGCGCATGAACCACTCCTTTGATATTTGGAGATCCGCATTGTTCCTTTATTATAAGGGAGTTCTCGGAATTTGAGAAAATAAATGTAACAGGTCCACTTATTCGATTTAAAAGTGATCAAACAGCACGCGCATCTCGTATAATAATATATAGGGCGTAACTACATTGACAATGTCACATTAATATAACTTACCGCTTTTTTCCCGCTCAGAGCCAAATGTGACATTGTTCGACTACTCAACCAAGCTTGCGAAAGTTGCAAATAGCCTTCTTGGTGATATGAGTTTCGCCTCTTAAAGTCTCTTTCGGCTTAAAAATCACCGTCTAAGCTTCGCAAGGGTAAAGTATGATCATCCGGGAAATTTGCCACGATGTCTGACATAAGCACGCTAATCCACCGTTGGCAGGAGGGCAATGAGCGCGCTGCCGAAACGTTATATAATCAGCATCGCCTGTCGACGTTTCAGCTAGCTTGTGGCCTGCTGGGCGATCCGGACGATGCGGAAGAAGCGGCCCAGGATGCTTTGACCTATGCTCTAACCCACATCGATCGCTACGACGCAGGGCGGAGCAGTTTCAAAACATGGCTGCACATCATCACCGTCAGTCGCTGCCGAGATCGACTGCGTCGTAAACGGTTGCCTAACCTCTCCTTGAGGCGCTGGCTGCAGCGACGAGGCGACCTGTCGGATCAGGCCTCCAGCCCGGAACCACATACTGTCCGGACCGAAACCCGCAGCGAGGTTTGGGCAGCCGTCAAGTCTCTGAAGCCGAAGCACCGAGAGGCCATCCTGCTGCGTTACTGGGCCGGGCATACTTATCACGAGATGGCCGACATCCTGAACTGTCCGATCGGCACGGTGCAGTCCCGAGTGCGACTGGCTTACAACCAGTTGCGCAACACCCTGGCCCCACCTCATTTAACTAATATCGAAGAAGAGGAAGTGCAATGAGCCACCACTTGACCAATGAACAACTCAGTGGACACATCCACCGAACCCTGAACGACGCCCAACGCGAGATGATGGACCACCATTTGGCGACCTGTCCTTCCTGCCGGTCCAGACTGATCGACAATGAGGCTTTGCAGCGACGCGTCCGTTACGATCTGTCAACTGATTTACGAACCGCCCAGCCCTCGCCGCAAATGAGCTTCAAGGCCATTGCGCCTCGCCTAAAACGCTCAAGGAGATTTACGATGTTTGTCAAACAATCGACTCAATTGGTATACGGGGCGACAACGCTCATCGTCCTGGTTTTACTGGCTATGGGATTGATGACCGTATTACGCGGAGTTAAGATATCCCCTCCGGGGCCCGTACGCGAGATATCTCCTTCGGTTCAAACAGATCTCCGGGCTCCAGACAACTCATCATATTTAAGTCCAACCTCCCCTGCAGCCCCGCGCATCGCATCAGCCCAACACGAAACGGTATTAGAAGCAACCCGTGGCTATCTCAACGTGGGTCAGTTGAAGGTACATTATGAAATGATGGGCTCAGGTCCTACCGTGGTGCTGATACACGATGCGCTCCTGCATCGAGAAGTATGGGATGAGCAGTTTGTAGCGTTTGCCAAGGATTACACTGTCATCCGCTACGACCGCCGTGGTTACGGCCTGTCGGAGTCCAATGACATGGGTTATGTCAATATTGAGGATCTGTACGCGTTACTGAAATTTCTGAATATAGACAGCGCCACCCTGATCGGCTCGTCTTATGGGGGCCGGATGGTCATTGATTTTACCC
>JBFGLD010001012.1:0-3054 GCA_041576335.1 Anaerolineae bacterium
AAGGCGTCAATCTCGCCCCAACCGTAAACATTGTTTGGCGTGCCGGTCACGTTGCCGCAAGCGCACAGGGTAGGATTGGCCAGCGCCCTAGCCTGCTCCAGGAGAGACAGGGTGGTTGAGGAGCGTGGTTGAATTTCGCAGGTGGTTTTAACGGCCACCTGCCTGGCGGATTGGCGAATGATATCCTCGGTTTCAGCAGTGCGACCGCTTAAATCGGGGTTAGCCGACCACATAAGGGCAACCAATCCGGCCACATGGGGACCGGCCATACTGGTTCCATCGGCGGTACCGTAGCTACCGCCCGGCAAACTGGAGCGAATATTTTCTCCCGGAGCGACAATGTCGGGTTTAAGTAGCATATCGCTGTGGGGCACCGGGCCGCGGCTGCTGAAGCCGGTAACTGCGCCCTTGTTATTGGTGGCGCCAACCGAAAAGACACTTTCATACCGGGCCGGAGGGTCGTTTACGGTTTGGCAGCCCGGGCCACTGTTTCCGGCACTCACAATCATCATTATCCCCGCAGCCTCGAGCGCGGCCGTGGCCGGTTCGAGTACACGATCGTCACAGCCTTCAATGCCTGGACAACCCCACGAATTATTGATAATATGGGGAGCCTTACTCACATCGCCTTCGGTGAAGGGATCGGCGCCAGGCGGGTAAGGAGCCAGGAAAAATTCCATGCAGTCGGTATAGCTGGCCGGGTTGCCGATGCCCCGCAGCATATTACGGCAGCCAATCCATTGCGCTCCGGGGGCCATGCCGATCTGGTTGCTATGGCCGTCATCGCCTAGAATGATGCCCATTGTGTGAGTTCCGTGCTGGCTGTCATCAAACGGGATCAGGGCATTGGACCAAGCATCGTGCCAGTTGTACGTGTGCTCGACGTTACCCGTGTTGAAACCGCGATAAGCTCGCTGCAGAGCCGGATGCGTCCAGTCGTAGCCGGTATCCTGCCCGGCGACCACAATGCCTTGGCCGGTGATGCCCATAGCCCAGACTTGGTTGGCTTGGGCTTGGCTGATATTCCACTCGGCGCCCTGGCCCGAGCTGGGTGTCGAACCATAACCAAACGGCACCTGCCAGGGATATGGTCGCACATTAGGATTGAGCATAACTCGATCCACGCCGGGCAGGTCGGCAAAGTCATTCATCTGGCGGTGATGACCTTCGACCTCAATCATATTGATAAGGTAAAAGGGGCGATAGCGCAGTCCGGCTGCGTCAAGCGCTGCGCGAATCGGGGCCTGGGTGCGCTCGGCTGTTTCTATCAGACGATCGCGCACAAATGCACGGCGGGCGTTGAGATCAGGAATGTCCTCAGCGCCTGCCAAATCGGACTGTTCAGCTATGATGATCAAAAAGCCATCGTTGTGAAAGCCCGGATACCCCAGGTTTAGCCACGCCCCATACCAGATCGCCCATAAAGATAGGGCCGTCGCCAAGGATAAAGCGGTTGTGGCCGGAGCGGGTAAACGCCAGCGCGGGGTTAAGAATGCTCGCCCGCCCCACAGCACCAGGGCCAAGCAACCCGCGCCGAGAATCATCCACAAATGGGCCGAGGTTTGCCAGGGCTGAGTAATGAACGGCAATTCAACCCGTGGATCGGTAAATAACAAAGGCGTGGCCCGATAAGCCCAGCTAAATAGGAGTCCCGACCAAATGCTGCCTGTCAGAACCCGCAGTTCGAGCATCATCAAGGCGAAGGGGATACTGCTGATGAGCAGAACCAGCTTGCCCCAATCATTGTGTGGCACAATCAGACTCGGGGTGGAGGCAACATATGTCAGCAGACAAATAAGCCCGACAAAGACTTTGTGCTGTCGGTAGCTGGATAACAGGACGCCAAAGAGTGTGCCCCAGAAAAAAATCATCTCCGGGAGGCTGATAGCTAAGGCGCGCAGCACAATCAGCCCACTCGTCCGGCTATCCCCTAATGCGCCAGTGAGGGGCCAGCCAATGGTTAGCACAGCCGCGAGACTCAAGGCCGCTGCTAGTCCGGCCAGGGGTGGCCGGGCCAGGCCAAGGCCGCGAACTAACGCCGGCAGCGACCGGGGTAGGCCGGCCCGGCGCAGCCCAAGGGTACCAAGGCCAAACGCGGTTAAAGTTAGCAGCGTTAAGCGCTGAATTGGTTCTGAGCGAGCGGATAAATCGCCGGTGAACTCAATTGGCTCTGTTATGGCCCGAATGGCAGCAGCAACCGTAACGTACACGCTTGTTAACAGTAAGGCTAGGGCCAGAGGCCGCAGATTATCCCAGCGCAACCAACGAACCAGCCCAACGAATCCGGCGCAGGGAAGCAAAAGCAGCCCGGCCAGCAGCATCACGGCGAACAGGTGGCTTAGAATGGGCAGCCAAGTATCGGTCAAAAATGCTGTTGCCAGCCCAACGAGGATCGGTGCGACGGCAAGCCACGTCAGAACCAGGAAGAATAGGAGCAGTTGACCTGCTGAAGGCCTGGAAATCGCTAATATTGCTGAAGTATGTGATCTATCGTGGAATTGTGACATCAAAGTCCATAGCTTATTTTTAGCACTCTTGATTACTGAGTGCTAAAAATTGGGTAGTGGATTTGCAAAAAAGCTTAAGTTAAGCTATTATTCTTGTCGCCTTAGCACTCAAAGTGTTGAAGTGCTAAACACATCGTCAATAATTATAGACCAATAATTTGAACAGGAGGTAATTCATAATGAATCTTAGGCCATTGGGTGACCGACTACTCGTTAAACCGATTGAGCAAGAAGAGATGACGGCCAGTGGTATTGTCTTGCCGGAGACGGCCAAGGAGAAGCCGATGCAGGGTAAAGTCATCGCTGCTGGGCCCGGCGCTCGCAAGGAAGACGGGTCTCGCATTCTCATGGACGTCTCAGTAAATGATACCGTGCTGTATGCCAAGTATGCCGGTACCGAAGTAAAAATTGAGGGTGATAAGTACCTGATCCTAAAAGAAACCGACGTATTAGCAATCGTTGATAAATAATTATAAGGAGTGTTTGACTGATGGCAAAACAAATTGCGTTTAGTGAAGATGCGCGCCGCCGTTTAAAAATAGGCGTA
>JBFGLD010001013.1:0-3051 GCA_041576335.1 Anaerolineae bacterium
CACCGTCGCCGCCAGGGCCAGCGAGCCTCGAGCCAACTCCTCGCACATCAAATTGAAGGTTATATTATCTGCCCCACCCCCACCGTAGGCTTCCGGATACCGTATCCCCAGCCAGCCCATCTGAGCGATTTTACGGAACAGCTGCCAGGGAAACTCTTCGCGCTCGTCCAAATCGTGGGCCAGGGGCATCACCTCTTTATCGACAAAATGAGCCACGACCTGTTGGAAAAATTCTTGTTCCTCGGTAAGTCGAAAATCCATTTTGTTCTCCTATGACGGGTCAATCTTCACGCTGAACCTCAAAACGGCAGTGCGTATCCCCCTTGGCCGCGCAAGCCGTTTCTCGGGAAGCAATAGGGCCACCGAAAATTCCGGCCGCCATACCGGCTACCACCCCCCGGATTAGATGACAAATTCCCGATTGGGCCGGCCCATAGGCGGCGGCAAACGGCGAATCCGTTACTTCAATTACCATCCGGTTCCGGCCAAGGTCCAGATGTTCCAGCCGAAAGAATCCCCAGCCGATTTCTGCGCCCATCCGGCACATAAACTCAACAATCTCCGGTTCGCTGTAGCCGAAGACTTCCTTAAAGCGCTGCGAGGATTTGGAGCCGCCCACGCTGCCGGCTGCCAGCATGATGGTTGCACATTTTTCCAACCCCACTTCGGTTTCGATGGCCTGCTGCAGGCCGGCAATAACTTCAGGTCGGATCATGATGTACCGCACCTCTTTAAAGCTCAAGCGGCCGGGTTCAATTAACAGTTGCTCCAAGATTGAGTTTTTCATAATTGTGGTCTCCAAAATGTTGGAGGTTTGGGCAAAGCAAGCCTTTAATCTCCAATTACCAACCTGAGATTATTCTTTCGCCATTTTTCGGTCGCCGCTTCATCTACGGTTAATGTTTCCGAATCGATGATGACCCCATAATCCTCGCGAGCACTTTTTAGGCTGACCTTGCCATCCCGCACATCGGCCTGCAGGGCGGCCCAATCACGCTGCCGGGGGTCGCCGTAGCCGCCCGCGCCGGGCAAGCGCAGGCTGACCACGTCGCCCGCGTTGAGATAATCCAGCCCCTTTGATTTCAGCGACCGCGCCTCCGCTGTACCGGGATTGAGCATAAATTTACCTTTGCTGCCTGACTTACCGCCAAACAGGCCGAAAGGGGCGAATTTCTGCCGGTCGCCATAGCGAGCGAAAGAAACATTGTCAATGAGTATTCGAATGTCGCGGCGCACCGTTAGCGCGCCCCGGTATTTTCCCGCACCGCCGGAGTCAGGGATAAGCTCGTACCGTTCAATCCGCACCGGATACTCGAGCTCAACCGCCTCGATGGGCGTGTTACGAAAGCGAGCCAGGTGTGAGTCTTGCCCATCCCGACCATCTTTGGTCGGACGCGCTCCGGCCCCGCCGCCCTGAATGTCAATATAAACAAAACGCTTGCCCGTATCGGGATAAAAGCCGCTGAATCCGCAGTTAGTAATATTGCCATGGCTGCCGGCCATAACCCGATCCGGCGCTGCCTTGGAGAGGGCCAACATCATCGCTTCGGTAATCTTCTGGGTGGTGTTGGTTCGGGCGCCAACGGATCCCGGCATTCTCGGATTGACAATTAACCCCTCCTCAGCCTCGATGGTAAAAGGGCGATAGCAGCCCGAGTTGGGCGGCACGTGCGGGTCAACCACGGCGATCAGAGCATAATAGACGGCCGCATGGACCGTGGCCAGGGGGCAGTTGATGTTACCTTGCACCTGCTTGGCCGTGCCTGTGAAATCAACCTTCACTTCGTCGCCCTGCTTGTGAATGTTCACCCGGAGTTTAATAGGTTCGTCGCTGCGGCCGTCATCGTCTACGTAATCGTCGCCGCTGTAGGTGCCATCGGGCAACTCCTTTAATCCTGCCCGGATTCGCTTCTCCGAGTAATCGAGCAGCATCGCCGTCGATTTTTGCAGAACCTCAGCACCATAGCGAGCGTGAATTTCCTTAAACCGCCGCACGCCGACAAAGTCAGCCGATGCCTGGGCCCGGATGTCACCCAGTGTCTTGTCCGGTACCCGTATGTTATTGCTCAGGATGCCAAACAGCTCAGCATCCTCTTGATACTTTTTATAAAGCTTGACCATCGGCAGGCGGATACCTTCCAGGTAAATCTCGTTGAAGCCGCCGGCCACGCCGCCCGGTGCTGCACCGCCCATATCGCTGTGGTGGGCAATACTACCCACGAAGCCGGCAATTTCCCCTTCAATTTTGACCGGGGCAATGGTAATCAAATCCATTACGTGCTGCCCCCCGATGTACGGGTCATTAAAGACAATAATGTCCCCGTCGTCGAACTGATCATCGCTGAACCTGGCCCGTAAGGAGCGCATAGGAATTTCAAAGCCGGTCAACAGCATCGGGGCGTGGTGGGCCTGGGCAATCGTATTGCCGTACCGGTCAAATACAGCGCAGCTAATATCGACAATTTCCTTGATAATCGTCGAACGAGCGGTGCGGACCAGGGTGCGGCCCATTTCGTCTGCCACCTGTTCCATAGCGTAGCGAATGACTTGCATCGTAATAGGGTCGGCTTGGTACGTCATGAAAGAACTCCTTGCAGAAAACTAATTCGTCTCATTCCACTCAATAATGATACTGCCATACTCGTCTACGCGCCCCCTGGCCTTGGGCGGAATAACGGTCGTCGAGGCCGCTTCTTCAACCAGGCCAGGACCGGTCAGAGTCGTGCCCGCTGATAAGCTGGACCGCTCATAGATGGGCGTTTCTACGAAACCGTGGTCAAAAAAATAAACCGGGCGCCGGCTTTTCAACGCTGCGTCCGCGCCGGCACTTTGAGCCAGGCCGAGCGTGACTTCGGGTACCAGGCCAATAGCCGTGAGGCGTAGATTAATAAACTCCACCTTTTCGTCCACCGAGCCGTAGGCGTACATCTGATAGTGAAGTTTATGGAAGGAGTCGATAACCTGGTGCACGGTTTCGGCGGTGAGGGGGCCAGCCTGAGGCACCGGCGTATTCAGTTCGTAGGATTGGCCTTCGTAGCGAAGGTCGGCGGA
>JBFGLD010001014.1:0-3051 GCA_041576335.1 Anaerolineae bacterium
GTGGTTGGCGTGATCGAACGGGATACGGATTACGGCGGGGGCACGTTGTATTGCACGATGCTCTACTTTGGCCCAAATGGAGAATTACTCGGCAAACATCGCAAGCTCAAACCGACCGCTGCTGAACGGCTGATTTGGGGTGAGGGAGACGGCAGCACCCTGACTACCATCAATACCGAGTATGGCACGATAGGCGGTCTGATCTGCTGGGAGAATTATATGCCCCTGGCGCGGATGGCGATGTACAGCAAAGGCGTCGATATATACCTGGCTCCCACCGCCGATGCCCGCGATAGCTGGCAGGCTACCCTACGCCACATTGCCTGTGAGGGTCGTTGTTTTGTATTGGGCTGCAATCAATTTGTGACCAAGTCGATGTATCCGACCGATTTGGACGGCATCGAAGATCTAGACGATCAGCCGGAAATCATGTGTCGCGGTGGCAGCGCCATTATTTCACCGTTGGGCGATGTAATCGCCGGGCCTCTCTACGATGAAGAGGGTATTCTTTATGCTGACCTGGATTTGGCCGAAGTAGCGCGAAGCAAACTAGATTTTGATGTAGTCGGACACTACGCCCGCCCTGATATTTTTCAGTTGGTCGTCAATGAGGAGCCGATGCTGCCGGTTATTTGACCTATTACAAGTGGGTGTAAAGGAGACTAAACAAATTCCAAATAATTCGGTGGGGCATATAGCCTGCGTTTTTTTAGAGGTTCCGGAGCCTCAGTCTCACATAGCCGCCGCAGTCGTTTCATTGTTTCTGCTGCTTTAAGTAAAAATATCGGCTCTAATAGCGGTCCGACTTCGGCTGTCCAGGATGGAGCCTCCTGCTTCATTCTACTGGCAAATAGCTCTAGAAGTGCGGCCGTCATAACAATCACCTGTTGATTGGCAACCTCTGGCTTAGGAATATCGACAAGGCTAGCTTCCTCCCGAAAAAATTCTTGGGTTAAGCTTCGAGCTTGCACGCTATCTCTATTTAGAGCAGCTTTAGCTATCTGTTCAATCTGAGCCATAGACCGCCTCCCATAGATCCATAAAGGCATATTGGGCTTTCAACTCTTAACCAGCTACCAGGTAAGGGGCAACCTTCTCCCAAATCTGATCTTGTTCGCCATCCATATGTTGGAGTAATTGTTGAGCATCGGCGATATCAACATCATCTCGCCAAGCCGATAGCTTCATCGCCAGCAGTTGGGCTACCTCTGGTGTTCTGACCACAATACCTGGCGCAGAAAACACCGTTTCCCCTTCACTCACGCCTACAATAAATCCTTTTGCCCCATCATTGAGCCAATCGTTAGGCAACTTATGCTCAACTGCAACTTGCTGCGCCAAGGTTCGAACCAGATTGGCTTGCGGTGGAGCCAAAATCATCACATCGACATCCCGCGTAGCCGGACGAGCGTTGTACAGTAGCACCATTGCCGCACCACCGACTACTAATAGCTCAACCGTGTGCCCCTGTTTTTGAGCCAATGCACCTAATTTAGTCAAAGCACCGACGATTTCTTGTCGAGTTAATGTTATTGCCATTAAGTTCCCTCAATATTCATCGGTGAGTCTAGCATACGTCTCTTCCCTTGTCGAATATGCCGGATCACATCTAAAATGAAGTCCTATACCCTTTCAAGACCTGTAAAATCGCCAGTAAAGCCTCAATTGTGAAAAACCCGGCATTAAGATCAGGAGGCTTCAGCCGGTTCAAATCGGGTTTTTCATAAGGAAAAGCCGGTCTGAACTCTTGAATAGAAATGGAAGGAGCTTTCCCGGCTTTTCCCGTAATCTGGTTCTGTTTCCGTATTGGTGACATTGATCCCGTGGAGGGAATTAGGATGAAGTTTATCATAGGCACGGCTAAACGTATCGTGGGCAAAGAGCTCCCGAGGTCATTGTATTCGGCCGAGGCTATGCCGGCGGCGGGAGCGAATCAGCCAAAACCAAGCGCTGGCCAATGCTACAAAGCCAACCAGGCCGGTGCAAAGTATAATCAGACCCAGACCCACCACTAGCAACAGCGCCAGCAGCCGGTTATCTCCCGGATCGGACTGAGTTTGAACATTAAAGCGGCGGGGGAGCCTAAGGGATGGCTCACGTATCTTCTCCACTCGTTCAGACTCGATTACCGTTTCTGAGTCGTTACCCATGGATGTAATGGCTTGAATTGGTTGCTCCTCAACTGCGGGAGCAGACTCGGTCATACTGGAGTTGTCGTCCGTCCGTGCGGTTTGATCAGGCGCGGACTGCTGTTGAACGGGCGGGGTGATGGGAAGGGATGGCTCAGGTAACTCCGCCATGTGTTCAGGCTCGATTATCGCTTCTGCCTCGGTACCCCTTGCAGACCCGGCCTGTATTGGCTGCTCCTGAACTGCGGGAGCAGCCTCGGTCATACTGGAGTTGTCGTCCGTCCGTGCAGTTTGATCAGGCGCGGATTGCTTTTGAACGGGCGGGGTGATGGGGGCAGATGCCTCCTGAACAACTGAGCCGACTGGTGCGGGCTGCTCCTGGATGGTTGGAGCGGAGTCAGCCGTGGCTCCGTCGCCAACTGTGAGTTGAATGCTGTCCGTTAGAGCTATCAGTTCAGCCCTGTCTGGGCTGAAAAAGCGACCCTCTTGAATTTCAACCGCCACCAATCCAGTGGTCAGGGCCTGAAAAGTAACTGTGGCCAGTAAGCCATTCCCGGCTGCGGCGGGTTGGCCGGGCTTTAGCCATAGCGCATAGTTAATGATCCCGGCCTGGTTGTCAAAATTATTTTCTAGAATAAAGGCATCGGTATCCGGATCTGGACTTAAGAAATCGCCATGCTCCAGGGCTATCACCGCCAGAGTAGTTGGGTCGAAGGTGAGGTGGGCTTCGGCCCTGACGGCTGGCGAGACATCTTCAACCCGAAGAGCCACAACCACCTCCTGACCGGCGGCTACCGCTGAAGACTCGGCGAAGAGGGTCAAACGAGGTTCACCCTCCGCCAGCGCTGGGGCTGGAATAAGGGTTAAGAGCATACCGGCGAGCATGAACATTAAGAGTCTATGTTGGGGGGTCATTACTTCA
>JBFGLD010001015.1:0-3051 GCA_041576335.1 Anaerolineae bacterium
CCCTTGACATACCCCCAGGCTCCTAACTCACCACTCAAACGGCCGCTAAAATGATGAAAATAAATTGAGGCCGTGCCCGGATCGTAGGGGCTGGCCTTTGTGCCGATCACACCCTGTCCCATATAGGCTATTTGCATCCGCTCGTCATCCAAGTAGCGCTCCACGAATTCCACCATCGACCTCTCAAAGAGCAAGTCGATAGCTTCTCGATCACCCTTGAGGCGTTCTTCAATCATGTCACGGGTCGGTGCCGGACCTATCCACATATCACGCTCGTCCGGAGGCCGGATGGCATCAGCAGTGCGGCTCATCACATCATGCATGGCTCGCCATCCCTTCAAATCTTGGGGGGCAAAGCGCCTGATTTCGGCCTCGCAGCGGTGGTGATCATCCCACAGTTGTATGCTGCTGCCATCTTCAAAGGGAACGAACAACCCGCCGGAGGCCGGCGTCCAAGCAAAACCATGGCCGGCCAGGTCAAGCTCTTGTACCACCAACGGGTGCAATAAGCCAACTACATAGGCACAGGGTGAGACACGATAACCCGGCCAGGTTTCGTCGAGGGTGCAGGCTCCCCCGACCCGATCTCGGGCTTCTAAGACCAGGACTCGCCGGCCGGCCCGGGCCAGATAAGTGGCGCAGGTCAAGCCGTTATGTCCGGCTCCAACAATGATAGCATCCCATTTCTGTTTGGCTAATTCGGCGGTGGGCTTGGGCAGACCAATTTTGCCCATGACGCGCGCCGTAGGCGATCCGGTTGCGGTTGTAGTCATGATTTTTCTCCCTTGTTTGATTTTGTGGGACCGACGACGGAGGAGCGGTGACCGATTAGAGCGCCTAACCCGCAGCCCTCCAGCCTGCGCCGGTTCGACCTGGTGGAGTATAACAATATCTCACAAGGTTGTCAACATTCTTGAAACAACACTTCATAATGTGAACCGTCAATTTTTGACAATTTCGATCCGGATAGATATAATCATTATTCACATTGTGAAATTGTATTCCAAGTTTTATGTTGACATGCCGACTAACGAACCTTACCCAGGCACACAGGCGGTCTTGCGCGCCATCACCCTTCTAAAAACCTTTACCGATGAACAGCCGGATTTGGGTTTAGCCGAATTAGCTCGCCTGGTTGAGTTGAATAAAACGACCACCTATCGTCTGCTGACAGCTTTGGAAAGCGAAGGCATGGTCGTTCGTAACCCGGCAGCCGACGCCTACCGGCTTGGCCCGGAAGCGATCGCCCTGGGCGGGCGAGCGATGCGGGCCAACAATCTTCGAGCCGTGAGCCGGGCGCAGTTGGAGGCGTTGGCTCAACAAACCGGCGAGACAGCGACTATAGAATTGTTGTCCGCCGGCAAGGCCTTAACCCTGGATGAAGCCTCCGGCAGCTATTTGGTCGGCGCGACCCCTTATGTGGGCAGTCACTGGCCGCTGTACGCCACCTCAACCGGCAAGGTGTTGTTGGCTTACCTGCCCCCGGACGAGAGCGAGGCGCTTCTAAGATTTCCGCTGGTTCAACTGACGCCCCGAACGATTATCAAACCCAACGCGATACAGCGTGAGTTGGCCCGCATCCGCGAACAGGGCCACGCCGTCGGCAATCAGGAGCTAGAAATCGGCTTTGTTTCGGTAGCCGCCCCGGTTCGCAATCACGAAGGACAGGTCATTGCGGCCCTTAGCGTTGGGGGTCCGAGCGCCCGGTTGACAAAAGAACGAATTGATGAGATTGTCGGGCTAATCACGCCGGCAGCCGCGCGCATTTCGGCCGGGCTCGGCTACCGGCCAAATCCGGGAGATGGCAGCAATCAACTTTCTGCTGCTTCTCCGGGTCCCGGCAAATAGGCTTTAAGGAGGATATATGCCCATCCCCACCCCTTTTCACAGCCGCACCTCACCCCTGTGTGAGAGCTACGAATGGCGTAACTGGTCTGGCTATCTCGCGGCTGGGCTCTACGAACCGTCCCACGAGCGAGAGTATTACGCGGTCCGAAACTCGGCCGGGCTGTTTGACATATCGCCGCTCTTTAAGTACGAGATCAACGGGCCTGAGGCCCTACGCCTGGTCAATCGGATTATGACCCGTGATATAACCCGGTGTGCGGTTGGACAGGTAATGTACTCCCCCTGGTGCGATGACCACGGCAAAGTGGTCGACGACGGTACCGTGGCCCGCCTGGCTGAGGATCGCTTTCGAATAACAGCCGCGGACCCTAACCTGCGCTGGTTTCAGGATTGCGGCTTTGGCCTCGATGCTGACGTTGAAGACATCTCGGCGAAGCTGGCCGGGCTGTCTCTGCAAGGCCCTAATGCGCGCCAAATTCTAAAGGCTGCCGCCAGCGGTACCGACCTGGATAAGCTAGACTATTTTCGCTTGGCCCAAGCCCAATTAGATGATATTCCAATGACTGTCACCCGCACCGGCTACACCGGCGACTTGGGCTATGAGCTATGGATCGAGGCCCGGCATGCCGAGCAGTTGTGGGACAAATTGATGCACGAGGGTTACGGCTATGGCCTTAGTCCGGCCGGTCTGGTGGCCCTGGATATTCTGCGCATCGAAGCCGGGCTGCTGCTCATCGAGGTGGACTATATTTCCGCTCACAAAGCTCTGATTGAGGCGCAAAAATCATCCCCATTGGAAATTGGCTTGGGTTGGACCGTCGCCTTAGATAAAGGTGACTTTGTGGGCCGCAAGGCTCTGCTGGCCGAGATGCAGCCTGGCCCGCGCTGGCAATTTGTAGGTTTCGAAATTCACTGGGACTCGCTAGAAAAGCTGTTCGGCGCCGTTGACCTGCCGCCTCGAATAACGGGCCGAGCCTCGCGCCTGCCGGTGCCGGTTTACAAAAACGGCAAACAGATTGGCCAGGTCACAAGCAGCACCTTCTCACCCATTCTCAAAAAATACATTGCTATCGGTACCGTTCGCAGCGAACATGCCATCCTAGATTCCCAAGTCGACATTGAGATTACCGTTGAATATACGCGCCAACAAGGTGCAGCGACGATCGTAAAAACCCCTTTCTTTAATCCAACAAGAAAGCGAGC
>JBFGLD010001016.1:0-3049 GCA_041576335.1 Anaerolineae bacterium
CCAATGGTTACCGGTCCTTCACCACTCACATCCCCAATGTACGAGTATAACGTATTGGTCAGCACTTGGTTGAGCATCCCTTGAACAATAGGGCGATAGGTAACCGGCGCTGTGGCTTGGGACTGAATGTCTGGCGATGTTCGCAGTACAAGGGGGTGCAAATTGAGGCGCCGCACGTGAATCCGTAATTCCACCAGTTGCTCTTCCTGCGCTGGGGTAACGCGTACTAAGGCCTGGCGTCCGTCTTTGTCTAAAATGGTTACGAAGGGGTCGACTCTGGCAACCGCGTCGGCTCGCTCGAAATCATGGATGGTGTAATAAATGGCGTTGTGACTGTCGGGATCGAGCATCCGCAGTAACAATCCCTGACCAGCTAGTTCATGCTGCTGGTCGTGATTAGCCTGGGCTAAGAGGTATTCCTGTCCATTCTCGCCGTAGTTGTGAGCAAAGATTGAGATACCGGTCAGGGCAACCGTGTCCAAATCTTCCCGACTGCCTATTTCGATTCGGACCAACGCCAGAGAGTCAGATGAACTTTCTTCAGCCGAGGTCACGATCAAGGGGAGATAAATTTTGTTCGACTGTTGACCAAGAGATGTTGTGGCAGTTAATAAATAAGTAGAGATGGTTAAGGCCAGAATCAGAATAAGGAGCCAAACGGCTTTGCCAAAACGGGATATGAACATAACGAGGTCCCTCCTCTTGTGCTTAAAGGCTCCTTTTAGATCCGAGAACGGGAAAGGTCTTGGTCAAATCGATCAGTCTCTGGTTTGGAGGTAGTTTCATACTATCCTACTTAAGTTTGAATCGGGTTTGAGTCACTGCCGTAATGCATTAAAATTTAAGAGCAAGCGTATGGCTGAGTAGTGGTAAACGTGTTTGCTCATTGAGGTACTCTCAGGCATAATCAATCGCAAGTTGGCAAAAAAATCCCGTTAAGTCAGGAGAAAAATTGTAAATGACCAAACCTACCGCAACCCGAATGGCCCTGATCGGGTGCGGCTCAATGGCGCGTCACCACGTGCGAAATATGTTGGCTCATTCCAAAACGACAGATCTTGTGGTTGTGTGCGAACCCTCGCCGGCGGCCTACGCTGCCATGGCCAAGGTTTTTGAGGAAAAGGGACACAAGCCGCCCCCAAACGTAACAAATCTCGAAAAATTGTTGAGGAGTTATGCTGACCAGCTCGACGCGGTTTTCATCATTACCCCGCATGTATTTCATCACAACCAAGCCAAAGCCTGCATGGAGGCCGGGCTGGACGTGCTTTTAGAGAAACCGATGGTGATGAATGCCGGCGAGGCGCTCAGCTTGATTGAAACTAGAGATCGAACCGGGCGGGTGTTGGTTGTGGCTTTCCAGAGCAGCCTGTCCCCCTTTGTGCGGCTGGCTGTGTCGATGTTGGGCTCCGGCGAACTGGGACCAATACTCAATATCAGCGGGTTGTTTTGGCAAAATTGGACCGATTTTACGCGCAATACCTGGCGGCAGCAGCCCGAACTGGCCGGCGGCGGGTTTTTGTTTGATAGCGGCGCGCATCTGTTGAATTCCGTGGTCGATCTGGCGGGGGAAGATTTCGCCGAGGTGGCGGCTTGGTTCGATCATCAAGGACAACCGGTCGAAATATTGGCCGCTGTAATGGGGCGCTTAAAGTCTGGGACGCTGGTGACACTCAACGTGTGCGGCGCGACGGTTCCCTCTTGTGCCTCCGATATCCGGGTGTTTTGCTCGAAGGCGATGATCCGCACCGGCGCCTGGGGTGAATTTTTGGAGATTCAGCGGAACGACCAGGATGGCTGGGAAAAAGTCACCCTGCCGCCGTCGCGAGGCGTTTGGGAGCAGTTTTTGGCGGTACGGCGAGGTGATACGCCTAACCCCTGCCCGCCGGAGGTCGGTCTGCGCCTGGCTTATCTGTGGGATGCGATTAAGGCTTCGGCAGCGCAAAACGGAATGCCTGTTCGAATCGATTATATCGGCCGTGAAAATTAAGAATTCGGCCACAACGTCTCGGATGCACCGAGGCTCGATCGGCTATTTTATTTCGGCCCACGGTTACGGCCACGCTGCTCGCGCGAGCGCCGTGATGATGGCGCTGCAAACGATCGAGCCGGGCATCCGCTTTGAGATCTTTACCACCGTTCCACGCGTATTCTTCGAAGACTCAATCGCCGGACCAATTGGATATCACCCCGTGCTGACCGATATCGGCTTGGTCCAAAAAAATTCGCTGGTCGAGGATATCCCCGAGACGGTTCGCCGCCTGAACGATTTTTTGCCCTTTGATCCCGTTAAAATCCAGGATCTTGCCCGGTTGGTCCGGCAGCTGAGATGCCGACTTATCCTGTGCGATATTGCTCCGCTTGGTCTGGCCGTGGCCAAAGCAGCCGATTTGCCGTCCGTACTAATCGAGAACTTTACCTGGGATTGGATTTACCAAGGTTATCTGCAATATGATGACGGGTTTGGAGAACATATTCCCTATCTACGAAAATTGTTCACCGCCGCCGATTTTCATATCCAAACCGAACCTGTTTGTGAACCACAAAACGTTGACCTGGTCACAAATCCTGTTAGCCGGCCAAGCCGGACGCCGGTTGCAGAGGTCCGCCGGCAGTTACCGATACCCACGCAGGCAGGGCTGGTTATGGTCACCATGGGTGGGGGAACGTGGCCCTATAACTCGTGGGTAGAACAGTTAAAACGGCAACAAAATATCTATTTTATTATTGCCGGCAAATTAGACAAGTTTGAGCAATACCAAAACTTGATCATGCTCCCGCGCCACTCCAAATTTTTTCATCCCGATTTGGTCAACGCCGCCGACGCAGCGATCGGTAAAGTGGGTTACAGCACCCTGGCGGAGGTCTACCAGGCCGGAATTCCCTTTGGCTACTTAGCCCGACCACGGTTTCGCGAAAGCCTGCCCCTGACCACCTACCTCAACACTCATATGCATGGTCTACCGCTGACCGAGGCTCAACTCGGCAATGGTGAGTGGTTGTCGCTGCTGCCGGACCTGTTGGCCTTGCCGCGCCTGGAGCGCCGCGG
>JBFGLD010001017.1:0-3049 GCA_041576335.1 Anaerolineae bacterium
GCTGTTGTTTTCAAAATCAAGCGGAAGTTGGTCGCCGAGACTGGCGTAGGTATGGGTCAGGATCCGGTTGTAACCGACGGTTTCGGGATCTTTGATGGAGTAATCCAGATAACCCGGTCTAACGGCAAAGCGGGTTGCTTCCCGGTTGACATTGACCATGGTCAGGTAACCCCGCAGCGCCCAGCCGACTTCAAACGCGCCGATCATCATGAAGATGGCGATTGGAGCGATGATAGCGACTTCTACCAGGCTTTGGCCCATTTCACGCCGTCGTCGAGCGAATTTCAACTTGTGGAAACCGAGTTTTTGTCCAATTTTCTCAAACATGGGTTAGTGCTCCGCTGATACAGTTTTTTTCTAATATTTTTGTCCAAGTTGCGCCCTGGGGCCGAGGCTAAAGCCATCGGCCTGAAAGAGCCAAGCCCATTCGGGCTAATAACGTAGCGCGAAGCGCTTTGCTCTCTGAGTGCGGCGGCGCCTGTGCCCTGTGGGTATTAGCCCCGTGCCTTAGGTCAATGTTCCTTAACCTAATGACATAGGGCAGCAACTTGAGTTATTTTAAAGTACCAAATCGAACTTAGTATTCCATAGCCGGAAGGGGCCAAGCCTTGCGCCGGCCCTCCGCTGAGCGAAAAAATAATCTCGTCCGTGATACGCCAGAACTATTTATCGGCAATTTCCTAAATTTCTAGAGGCTGCCCAGGAAAAGGAGCGACTGCAGCAGGCTCGCCAGGGTGCTGAACACCAATATTACCGGCAGACCGTGCCTGCGGGTACTGTAAAAAAGGGTTGGCAGCAGGCGATGGGCACTAAAACCGGCTAACCAGGAGATGCCCAGACCGATTACGGTCGCGGCAATGGTTAGCAAAACGATACTTGGCGCAAAGATTACGGCGGGTGACAGCCATAATTTAGCCACGATGACCAAGCCTATGGTTAGCGCTACACCTGCAGCCCCACCAATGAGTCCCAATACTGCGCAAAGGACATACTGAGGTGTTTGCTCGAGCGTTTGTGGCCGCGCCAGATCTTTACGGGCGCTGGTTTTGGTTGCTGCTAATGTCGTATTTTGGGTTGTCATGCTTACTCTCCGGCCTGACGATTGTTCGGCATAGGTTTATGATCACCTCAGTTTACCGTAAATAGCCGGAGTTGTGCATCAGGAAAATCCTGATCTAAGTTCAAAAAAACCCCTATGTTTATCTAGGGAGCTCCCAAGTCCACCGGCCTATCGGCTATTTAGATGGTAGCAGGAACACAGAGAACGCGGAGAAGACGCAGAGATACACAAAGTTTTTTGATTTTTTGCTCTGTGTTTCTCTGTGACAGCTTTGTGTAACTCCGTGCAACTTTATTATCAGGGTAGAGAGTTCATGCGCGAGGTGACATCATTTTGCTTCGAAATAGGGAACAGGGGATACGCAGCACGCCTTAAGACATAGGACGCAGTGCCGGAACCTTGGATGGCGTACCGTGAGGATTCTATGAGAACACGCGGGGTTATAAGGGAGCGGCCGGCTTATTCCTCTAAATTGGCCCAGCCCTTGCGCAGCGCATATTTAACTAATTCAGTTTTGCTGCTCACGTCAAGTTTACTCATCATATTACTGCGATGCGTTTCTACCGTTTTGACGCTAATATTCAGTTGGGCGGCAATTTCCCGGTTCGACAGCCCCTCGGCCAGGAGCTGCAAAACTTCGCGCTCGCGCGCGGTCAGTATATCTAAATCGCTGTCGCGCCGCCGGGCTTCGGCCCGGCGCACATAGTCGTCGATAACGGTGCGAGAAATAGGCGGGCTCAAAAATGAACCGCCGGAAAGGGCGGCTCGAATCGCGGTTAGCACCTCCAACGAATCTGATTGCTTGAGCACATAGCCTGACGCGCCGGCACGAAGCACCTGAAAAACATACTCCTCGTTGGCGTGCATCGATAGAACAATGACCTTGACGTCGGGATAGGCCTGTATAATCTGCCGAGTCGCTTCGATGCCATTAAGCCCGGGCATTGAAATATCCATGAGAATGACATCAGGTTGTAACTCCGGCACGAGGGCCAGCGCCTCGCGCCCGTCGTCGGCCTCGCCGACAATTTCAAGATCGGGCTCGTTGGCAAAAAGAGCCTTAAGCCCCTGGCGTACAACCTTATGATCATCCACCAGTAATACCTTTGCTTTTGGCATAAACGCTGCTCCTTTATCAAGGGTTGGTACCGGCCTTAGTGTCGAGCCGGTAGTTTCACCCAAATCTTTGTCCCGCGTCCGGGCCGAGAGGCGATCTGAAATTGGCCCCCGAGTAGTTCGGCCCGCTCGCGCATACCGGTTAGACCCAGGCTGTGTCGTCCCCTGGGTGAGCTGAACCAACCGGCCGCATCAAACCCAACGCCGTCATCCTCAATACGGGTTACAACGTGTTGATCCCGCAGCCGTAAACTCACCGATATTTGCCCGGCCCCGGCGTGGCGGGCCACGTTGGTTAAAGCTTCGCTGACAATCCGGTAAATCGTGATCTCAAGCTCGGGCTGGAGCTGAACATCGGCGGGAACGGCTTCAAAGTGGACGATTTGCCCGGTACGCTGCTCGTAGCGGTCGATCTCCCACTGCAGCGCCGACACCAGGCCCAGATCGTCCAGGACGGCCGGATGTAAGTCGAGCGACATACTGCGGGCCCTTTCTAAGGTCCGCACGGCCAGGAAGCTGGCTTCGCGGAGGCTCTGGCGAAGTGCCGGCGGGGCCTCACGCGGTAGGGCTCGACTTCCAACCTCAAGATTGATTTTTAGGGCGGTTAGGGCTTGCCCCAACTCATCGTGCAGTTCGCGCGAAATTCGACGCCGCTCTTCTTCCTGGGCATTGACCAATCGCAGGGAGATCTGGTGCAGCGCTTCGCGCTGGGCTTCACGCTCGGCCAGGAGCCGGGCATTCTGAATGGCCACCGCCGCCTGGCTGGTTAGCGACATCAGGATGGCGATGGCATTGGGGTTGAAATAATTGCGTTGGGGGGCGAAAGCGACCAAGACGCCCAGGACCTGATTGTAAGAAAGTAAGGGCACCGCC
>JBFGLD010001018.1:0-3043 GCA_041576335.1 Anaerolineae bacterium
CTTATCAATCCGGCCACCAATCGTCGCCTCAAGTTGGATATGTTTTATCCGGAGATTGGCGTTGCAGTTCGCTTCGAAGGCCTGCAAGGGAAAAACCGGCGACAGCGACCGAGCCTAGAAGAAGAAGAGCAGCAGCGGGTACGTGACAACGCACGCGTGGCCATGTGCCAGGCGCATGGGATCGAATTGATCCTCATTGATATGCTGGACGAAGACCCCCATTCTATTTTTCGAGACGTAGATTTACGGTTGAGCCGGGCCGGACAGCGGCTTGCCAGTGTAGAAAGCTTACAACTGATTAAGCGAGCCCGTCGTACGGGCTCGAACATTTCGCGCCAGGTAAAGGTTAGTCGCGACCTGAAGTTGTATGCCGAGCTCTGGCAAGACCGCTTGTACCAAGTTCCAGAACCGAGCCAAGCGCCGTCACCAACGGCTGCTAGTATTTCTTTTACGGCAGGCATGGAAGTGGAACATATCATCTTTGGGCCGGGCGTAGTGCTGGCCGTGGCACCCGGCGATGCCGACACCTTTGTTACGGTCGATTTTGTTACGGCCGGACAAAAAACGTTGGCGGCCAGCCTGATCGGTGACAAATTATGGCCGCGATAGAACTATTGTTGACACACGTGTCCCTCCACATTATAATGCAAACAGCTGTCCCCTGATTTCAGGGGGCTTTTTGTAATCATCACCGACATAGGAAAATACCATGTGGCAACAATACCTGACTCCGAACACACTTGATCAGGCCTTACTACTCTTAAGTAGATACCAAGACGAGGCCAGGCTGATTGCCGGGGGCACCGATTTAATCGTTGAAATCGATCGCGGTAGCCGAGCGCCGCAGGTTCTCATCGATATCTCCCGAATTCCTGACCTGGACGTTATTCACCAAGATCAGGAAAAGCGAATTCACTTGGGGCCACTGGTTACTCATAATCACGTCGTTAGCTCAACCCTATGCATGGAGCAAGCATTTCCGCTGGCAAAGGCCTGTTGGGAAGTGGGCGCGCCCCAAATCCGCAATCGAGGCACAGTCGCCGGCAACCTGGTAACTGCGTCACCCGCCAACGACACTATCACGCCGTTGTGGGCCATGGGGGCCAATGTAACGCTCCAAAGTGTCCGCGGCAGCCGCACCTTGTCTTTTGAGGAATTCTTTCTAGGTGTGCGGCAAACCGCGCTAAGTCCGGACGAAATGATCGTGGATATTACCTTTCCGGCACTTGCTCCCCATCAAATTGGCACGTTTCTAAAATTGGGGTTGCGGCGGGCTCAGGCGATTTCGGTCGTAAATGTGGCCATTGTTTTGAGCTTGCTGGCCGATACCATCACCCACGCCCGGATCAGTTTGGGCAGCGTGGCTCCGACCATTTTTCGAGCTGAAGACGCAGAACGCTTTTTGACCGGAAAAGTGCTGGCCCGCGATGTCATTGCTCACACCGGTGAATTGGCCGCGCAGACGATCACCCCGATCAGTGACGTCCGCGGCTCGGCCGAATACCGGCGTTATATGGCTAAGACCTTAACCCGCCATGCCCTTGAAGCCCTGGCCGACGGCACCGAGCGGGACTCGATGCCTCCCAAACCGGTTATGCTATGGGGCAAGACCAATGGCCGTTTTCCGCCGCTAGCTAAGGGGAACCCTGTTCGCCACTCCGAGTCAAATGACGAGCCAATTATTACCACCATCAACGGCCAGACGATGTCCGTTCAAGGGGCCGGCCATAAGACGCTGCTGCGTATGCTTAGGGAAAATGCCAATCTTATCGGCACAAAAGAGGGGTGTGCCGAAGGAGAGTGCGGTGCGTGTACCGTTTTGTTGGATGGGATCGCCGTGATGAGCTGCTTGGTCCCGGCCCCACGTGCGCACGGAAGTGAAATTGTCACCATCGAAGGCTTGGCAGACGGCGTTGAATTACATCCGGTGCAAGAAGCTTTTGTGAGCGAAGGCGCGGTTCAGTGTGGATACTGTACGCCCGGATTTATTATGAGTGGCGCCTCGCTGCTGGCTGAGAAGAGATTGCCCACCCGCGACGAGTTGAAACAAGCCATTACCGGTAATTTATGTCGTTGTACCGGCTACTATAAAATTTTGCAGGCTCTAGAAAAGGCGGCTGAAGGTTAGGAAGATGTTCATGTTAACGGGTGAATACTCTTAAACCAGGATTCAATGCATGACTTACAAAACCATCGGCAAATCGATTAAACGCGTCGACGCGCTGGCTAAAGTAACCGGCAAAACCCTCTACCCCGGTGACCGCAATTACGATGATGAGCTGTGGTTAAAGATACTGTTTGCCCGGCGTTCCCACGCGCGCATCCTCGAGATTGACACGAGCGAGGCCAAAGCGCTGCCCGGTGTCGTCGACATCCTCACAGCCAAAGATGTGCCGGTAAATCAGTATGGCCTGCAAGTTCCGGACCAGCCGGTTCTGTGCGGGCCGGGTTCAAACAAAAAAGGCGGCGATATTGTCCGGTTCGTCGGGGACCAAGTCGCCGTCGTTATCGCCGAGAATGAGAAGCTTGCGGCTCAAGCTAGAGATCTGATCAAAGTCATTTATGAAGACTTACCCCTCGTCTATAATGTAGATTTTTCGATGTCCGGTCGAGCGCCACAGCTGCACCCGCACGTACTGAACAACGTTGCCGAGTATAAGCGCATCCGCAAAGGTAATGTCGACGAGGTCTGGGGGAGCTGCAATGTTATCATCGAAGGCGAGTATTCCACCCCGTTTCAGGAACATGCCTATCTGCAGCCGGAGGCCGGCACAGCTTACCTCGACGACCAGGGTCGCATCAGCGTGCACTGCGCCGGGCAGTGGACCTGGGAGGATCAGCGGCAAATTGCTCATGCCCTCAACTTACCGGTCGAAAAAATTCGCGTGGTCTATGATGCTATCGGCGGAGCGTTTGGCGGCCGCGAGGATATGAGTGTCCAGATTATTCTGGCATTGGCTGTGTACCATTTACATGAACGGTATCACAGCCGCGGTCCGGTAAAAATCATCTGGAGTCGTGAGGAGTCGATCATCGGCCACCA
>JBFGLD010001019.1:0-3038 GCA_041576335.1 Anaerolineae bacterium
CTACTGGCGTGGGGAGAAAGAGAACCACGTCGGTCACTTAGACCGGAAGGGCCGTATGCATCCGGCCCATGTCTTCAAACATTTGTCTGATTTGGTGCCCCACGACGCGATCGTCTGCGTCGACGTTGGCAACAACACCTACAGCTTCGGCCGCTTTTTTGAATGCAAAGATCAAAGCGTGCTGATGTCAGGGTACCTGGGCAGCATTGGTTTTGCCTTTCCGGCGGCGATGGGTGCCTGGGCTGCCGTGGGTGACCGGCACAAGATCGTTTCCGTCTCGGGTGATGGCGGTTTTGGGCAGTATATGGCTGAATTCACCACCGCGGCAAAATATAACATGCCCATCTGTCACATTCTGCTAAACAACGAAGAGCTGGGCAAAATATCTAAAGAGCAGCGGGCCGGCCAATTTCCCGTTTGGCAGACCAGCTTACACAATCCCAACTTCGCCGAATATGCCAGGCTGTGCGGTGGTTACGGCTTCCGCGTTACCCATCCGGCTGAGATGGTCGAAATGATTGAGGCCGGACTCAGGGCTGATGGTCCGGCTATTGTGGAGATTCTTACTGATCCGACGCAGACATAAGGTAAAATTAATAAGGTCCGTAATGTGTTTAAAGGAACAGGCCACATACAGATGATGACGATTCCAATCTACCCTGGCAAAGTGCCCTACGTTACCACCGGCCAGATGATCGAGGTGGACCGGGCCATGATCGAGGATTTTCGGATTGAATTGATCCAAATGATGGAAAACGCCGGACGAAACCTGGCCCATCTGGCCCGCCTTCGTTTTTTCGATAGCAGTCCGGCCGGTAAAAAGGTTGTAGTTTTAGCCGGTACCGGGGGTAACGGCGGCGGCGCGTTGGTCTGTGCCCGGCGGCTGCACAATTGGGGAGCGCAGGTCCAGGTGTTTCTAACCAAGCCGGCAGGGCTCTTTACCCCCGTACCGGCGCACCAGCTAGATATTTTGTACCGGATGGAGGTATCTGCAGCCCATGCTGCGGCCGTGACGCTGGCCGAAGCTCCGGATCTGATTATTGATGGTCTCATTGGTTACAGTCTGAAAGGGGCGCCGCGCGGCGCTGCCGCCGATTTGATCCGGTGGGCCAATTCCCAAAGTGCGCCGATTTTGGCGCTTGATGCGCCTTCGGGAGTAGATACGACCAGCGGCACGGTGTTTGATCCGGCCATCCGGGCTACGGCCACGATGACCCTGGCCTTGCCTAAAGAAGGATTGCGCGTCGCGGGGGTAAAATCGCAGGTCGGTGAGCTATATCTGGCCGATATCAGCGTGCCGCCGGCGCTTTATGCCGAACCGGCCCTGGCTCTACAAGTTGGCCATCTATTTACTGAGAGTGACATAATCCGCTTATGGTGAAATGACATGATTACGGGTAAGACTCCTAAAGTTCGAAAAGTAAGCGTAGCACAGTGGAGCGTGCTGCAAGATCGCCAGCCGGCCTATGCGCTTGTGGCCAATGTAGATCTGGTTGTTCTTCGTTACGATAATCAGGTTTCGGTGCTATATGGGCGCTGCCAGCATCGCGGAGCGCTGATGGCGGATGGTACTGTCCAGGGACATAACCTTATCTGTGGTGTGCATGGCTGGGACTACCGTTACGATACCGGGGTCAGCGAATATAACAACACCGAATTTCTGCACAAATTCAAGGCGTGGATCGATCAGAATGATGACGCGGTTTATGTGGATGAAAGCGAGATTGTCGCCTGGCGCATCAATAATCCTCAACCTTACAAGCGGGACGAATACCTTGGCTTATATGCCGACATCCATGGGACGCCCGACGAACCCCATAACAAATATACTCGCCACCTGGCCAAGAATGGCTTAAAAAGTTGGGGGCATCATGGCCAAGTTTCAGCCATGGGCGTCTCGATGACGGAGTTGCCGCGTTGGGAAGACATCAACATTCTCACCGCCCAGCTCGCCCGCCGCCCGCTAATGGATGAGGCCGAGGTTAGCACAGACCTTATCATCGGTCCCAATGCGCGCAGACCGCTGCGGCTCGATATTCCTCTCTTTGTAAGCGATATGAGCTTCGGGGCGTTGAGCGAGGAGGCCAAGGTTGCCCTGGCCCGGGGCGCCGAGATGGCCGGCACCGGCATTTGCTCGGGCGAAGGTGGTATGCTGCCGGAAGAACAGACCGAGAATTCACGCTACTTTTATGAGTTAGCTTCCGCCCGCTTCGGCTGGCACATTGAAAACGTAAAGAACGTGCAGGCGTTCCACTTTAAGGGTGGCCAGGGAGCCAAAACCGGCACGGGCGGGCATCTGCCGGGCAGTAAAGTGATCGGCAAGATTGCCAAGGTCCGCGAATTGCCCGAAGGGACGCCGGCCGTCAGTCCGGCCGCTTTTCCTGACCTGAAATCGGTCCCGGATTTTCGGCGGGTGGCCGACGAGGTGCGCGATGTCTCGGACGGGATCCCCATTGGTTTCAAAATGTCGGCCCAACACATTGAAGAGGATATAGACTTTGCCCTGGCCATCGGCCTAGATTATATTATTCTTGACGGCCGCGGAGGTGGGACCGGTGCGGCTCCGGAAATTTTCAAGAAAAACATCTCCGTGCCGACGATCCCGGCCCTGGCTCGTGCTCGACGCCACCTCGACCGGCGAGGACGGCGCGATATAACCCTCATCATTACCGGCGGGCTGCGAACCGAGTCTGATTTTGCGAAAGCATTGGCCCTCGGTGCGGATGGGATCGCCGTCTCGAATGCGGCCATTCAGGCTGTTGGCTGCCTCGGTATGCGAGCCTGCCATACCAACAACTGCCCGGTGGGTATCGCCACCCAAAAGAAACACTTGCGGGCTCGCCTTATTATCGATGAGTCGGCCAAACAGCTCAAAAATTATTTCGAAGCCACCGTGCATTTGATGAAAGTTCTGGCCCGTGCCTGTGGTCATTCCCGCCTGAACCAATTTTCCCTCGACGATTTGACGACCTACAAACGCGATATGGCCTACCTGACCGGGATCAAGTATGGCGGCGTAATGCCGCTATAACCACATA
>JBFGLD010001020.1:0-3035 GCA_041576335.1 Anaerolineae bacterium
CCTGTTTTTCAAGGACTGCCAGTCCTGGCTGAATAGTTACGATTTGGCAGGGAAATTCCTGCCATTTCTTAATGAATTATTATGGCGTGAAACTCGATGAACAGATGTGATATTTGTCACAAATTAATGATATCACTCACTAGCAGGGTTTGTCTATCCGCCTAAGGATGCATTTATTTAAATCGATGGGATGAGTTAAAAATAGCCCGATAGTGTAGAATGAATGGTTATTTTGGGGGGGTGTTTGGGGCGGTAGACCTGACAGGCACTCGACAAACGCGGGACGTTCGCCACCTGTCAGGTCGTATCTGATCCGGTTGGGCACAGTACTCAACCGGGGGTGGCTTGACTAGCTGCCGTTACCGGCAATGGTCTTCGTCCCTTCTAACAACGGCTTCAGACTAGACATAATATCGATCGGAATGGGGATAATCGTATTGGTACGTTCGCTCGCCATCTCAACCAGAGTTTGCAAATAACGCAGCTGCAGGCTAACCGGTTCTTGGGCAATATTATGGGCAGCTTTAACCAGAGCCTGCGAGGCCTGATATTCGCCATCGGCGTGAATGATTTTGGCCCGTTTTTCCCGCTCGGCTTCGGCCTGGCGAGCCATGGCCCGCTGCAAGCCTTCGGGCAATAAGACATCTTTGACCTCGACATGGCCGACCTCGATACCCCATGGCTCTGTCTGTTCGTCAATGATGACCCGTAAACGGTCGTTGATTTTGTTGCGATGAGCCAGCACTTCATCCAACTCGGACTCGCCCATAACCGACCGCAATGTGGTCAATGACATCTGAGCGGTGGCCCTATCGTAATTCTTAACTTTAACCACAGCCCACTCCGGATTCACCACCTTATAATATACGACTGCATCAACGTGAATGGTAACATTATCCCGGGTAATCACTTCTTGCGGTTCAACCACCAGCGTTTCGACCCGGGTGTCAACTTTAGTCATCTGGTCAATATAAGGTAAAATTATGTTAAAGCCGGGTGTTCTTAGGCTCACCAACTTCCCAAAACGCAGAACCACCCCTCGTTCCCATTGTTTGACGATTTTTATCGCCGGCCAGACAATAAACAACAAAACTGCAGCTAGACCAATGAACGCAAAAACCCAATTCCAAAACATAATCCTTCTCCTTTCTTAGCCTAATTAGAGCATTTTTCTTTACGCGGGCTTAGCTTTAGCTAGCCAGATGAGTTAAGAATTTGTCCTACCCTGTTTTTTTGTTTGAATTTAGTGTATCATATTAAGGTCCAAGCCGTGTGACAGGTATGTCTAAATTATGTCAAAGAATGAGCCGCGTAACCTGGAAAAGTTAATACGTTTTGACAGAACTTTGGCCTACGTACAGAAATTGCGCCAAAATCTGCGCAGCCTGTTTGGGCAGCTTACCTTTCCCGTGCCGTATGTTAGGCCCACGTTCAAGCTGAACGTTCGCTCTTTCCCGTTCCCCCGGGAAATGTGGACAAGAGTACGAAGTTACTTTTCAACAACCCCTCTGCACCGCCAGCTTTATCTGATACGGGTAGTATTACCCTTACTGGTCGGCCTTTTTTTGATAGGATTTGAATTGTTTGAACATCTGGTGGCCACGAACACGGGGTTGTCAATCTACACCTGGGGCGAGCTTTTCATGTTTGGCCTGGTCATACCCGGCGGCCTGTGGGCCATTATTACTTTGATTGACCGAAGTTGGCGCAATCGCGAACAGGCTGAAGTGAAAATTCGGGAACATGAGCAATACTTGGCCAGCATCACCTCCGCCTCTGCCGATGCCATTATCAGCCTAGATCGCAAGGGCCGTCTGCGTACCTGGAACCACGGCGCTGAGCTTATCTTCGGCTACCAAGCGGGTGAAGTGCTCGGCCACTCCTTCGGCAGCATTCTTGATACCCCGGATGAGGCAAGTGGTCTCTGGGAACGTATTGAGCAAGAGTTTGTTGAGCGGGGTTTCGTGCGTAATTACGAGACAGAAGCAAAGACCAGAACCGGAAAACGCATCTGGATTGACCTGACCCAAACAGTACTTTACGATGCCCACCGCGAGATTATCGGCAGTTCAATGGTCGTACGTGACATAACCAAAGCCAGAAAGGCCCAAGAGGAAATTCGGCGGCTAAATATCGATCTGGAACGCAAAGTTGAGGAGCGTACCCATAGCCTACAAGCAGCCTACCACGAATTAGAACAAAAAAACATCGAGCTGCAACAACTTGACCGGATGAAGAGTGATTTTGTCTCCCTGGTCTCGCACGAATTGCGGGCTCCAGTCACCAACGTTAACGGAGGTCTGGAACTGATTTTAGTTGCGCCCGATCTATCCCCGGCTCATCGAAAGATTTTAGCCACAATCCGCCAGCAGAGCACCCGTTTGACAACCCTGGTCGAGAGTATCCTTGATATAACCCGGCTCGAAGCAGGACGCATGCCGTTGCGTCTTGGCCCGCTGGCCATTAGCCCGGTCTTGCGTAATGTAGCCCGCGAAATGGTTGATCGCGCCCCAAATCATCACTTCATCTGGCCTGACACAATCAATTTTCCTCTGCTCTGGGCCGATGAAGATCGCCTGGTCGATATCCTTTTTAATTTGCTCGACAACGCCGCTAAATATTCCGAGGCCGGTAGTACAATTCAGGTCGGAGTCAGTCACCAGGCGGATTACGCCCTTTTTACTGTCAACGACTGGGGGCACGGCATGACTGCCGCAGAGCAGGTTCACATTTTTGATAAATTTTACAGGGCCGATACTCGCGATGCACGAGAGGTGTATGGCCAGGGACTGGGGCTCTATCTCGCCAAGAAACTGGTCGAAGCGCAGGGTGGTCAAATCAATGTCACCAGCCAACCGGGGCAGGGGACGCAATTTGGTTTCACATTGCCTTTGGCCAGGTCCAACGAATAATGAAAATATTCAGCCTCGACGGCTGTTTGACTCGAGCTACGGTAGGAGCTGTGAGATCGTTATTTTTCACCCGTAATTTTGTTCAATCGTAACTATTCAGCCAGGACTGGCAGTCCTTGAAAA
>JBFGLD010001021.1:0-3035 GCA_041576335.1 Anaerolineae bacterium
GGCTCGCAGCCAGGCCACAGCTTGTTGAAGGCTGCGGAGCAACACCTCTTCCCGACCACCGGCTTGCTTTATCCACCACGAGTGGGGGTTGTTGAGCATACGGAGCAGGCTGACCGTATCGTATCCATAGAATTCGTGGCCGGCTAGCAGCACAGGGTTAAAGCCGTCGCCAACCAATCGCTTCGTAAGGGCTTGTCCAAGTGCCGGTTTTAAGAGGTTACGCACCAGAGTGTAGCGGGTCACCTCGTAAATTGTACCGGCAATAGTGCCGGTGGTAAGCCGGCCATCCCAGGCCCGCAGCCGTTCTAAAGCTATTTGCACGTGCGGATCCGTACTGGTGAGTCCGGTCAGGCAGCCGACAAATTCCTGGCCCGGTATGCAGGTCACGTCCATCTGCATGGCCTGAAAATCATCGAGGGTTAGGCTGTCCTTGCTTTCGAATATGTCAATCAGGCGACGGGCCCGGTAACCATTCATCCACACATTACCCAGAAAATGGGGATAATCATCGGCAATGACGCGATGGTTACAACTGACAAGGTAACCCTGGCTTGGATTGAGCACGTGCGGCATTTCCTCGAACGGAACTTGCCCAACCCACTCATATTCGCCGGTCCAGCCCGGCACGGGCACGTTGCCTTGTCCCCTGGCTCGGACGGGAACCTTGCCGGTGAGCCAGTAACCGATGTTGCCGGCAACGTCGGCATAAACGATATTCAGTTGAGGCGCTTTTATGAGCCGCATTGCCGCAACAAAGTCATCCCAGCCGGTCGCTTGATTAAGCTGCCACCAGGGTTTCAGGCCGGCGAACGATCGCAGGGCCATCGAACTCAGCGCCAGTCGTTGGGTTGTTGCGCCCACGACATCAGAAATGATCGGGCCGTGGCGGGTGATGATGACCTGTTCGACGTGAGGTGCAGACCGACCTTTGATAGCAATCGTTTCTGAAATTACCTCGGCCTCGGCCCATTCATCTTGAACTTGATAGCGTTGTAAATGTTGAGGATCAAACTTCTCTATATAAAGGTCTTCACAATCGGTGAAGGCCAGGGTGATGCCCCAGGCAATGTGGGCATTATGGCCGATCAACACCAACGGAATGCCCGGCAAGGACACGCCGGTAACGTTGATGTTGCCGGCCATGAGGTGGTTTTGGTACCAGATTCCTGGTGCCCGCAACCCCAAATGGACATCATTGCACAAAAACGGCTTGCCGGTCGGCGTTTTGTGGCCCGCCACTACCCAGGCATTGCTGCCCTGGCCGGGATCCAGGAATTGGCTCTGTGTGATCCGAAAAAAACCATTAGGATCAAGCTGGTTCAACTCGACCCCGTTGGGTAAGGTTACCGGGTTGACGGCAGGGTACTCGATTTCCCATTCGGCAGCACGGGCTTCGCCCACGGCCTCGATGAGTTGGACCCGAACGATCGTGCTGTACCAGGCGTGAGACATTTGCCAGGTCATCAACCGTGAAAAAGCCAGGCTATGCTCCGGCTGCCACGGTTCGGGATAATGGCGCAGGAGGGTAAATTCGACCGGTAAGCGCGTTGGGGGGCGGTGCAAAAAGGCATTAACGCCCCGGCTGTAAGCCGAAAGGATTGAGCGCTGCACATCGTCAATACCAGCCCAATCGCTCTGGGCCAGCCGCTGAAAGCCGAAGGTCCGCGTGGCCCGGTCCGTATCTAAGGCCATAGGGCCAAAGAGCTCGCTCAACCGGCCGGCAGCAACGCGGCGATTAAGCTCCATCTGCCACAGCCGCTCCTGGGCGTGGACAAAACCCTGAGCAAAAAAAAGGTCGTGGGGGGTCGCAGCGTAAATATGAGGCACGCCCCAACGATCGCGAATGATTTCGACCGGCGCATCGAGGCCCGGCAGGCTCAAGCTGCCCTCAATCTTTGGCAAACGCCGGCGACTTAAGCGGGTTAGTCCGGCCCGTAGCCCCGATCCGAGAATGCTGTTAACAATCGGTCTCAAAAAGGCCCTCCTTGAGCCTAAAACATTTTGTTCTTATGGTTCGATGAAACGTTTGAGATGCAGGCCCCAGCCGGCTGTGACCCGCTCTTCGGGTTCGGCGGAGTCCAGGCGTAAACCAAAAACGCGGCCCATTGTGCGCAAGGAGTTTTGAGCAGCTGGCACATCGTATCCGGTATGCTTGGCGGCCAAGATGTCGTCGGCTAAGCTTTCCAAAACTTCCAGGGCCTTGGGTGTATTCAAATCCTGAGCTATCGCGTCGTTGAACGCGCTTTGCGCCGCCGCCGGCTCGACGGAGGAATTTTGAAGGCCCGGCACCATCAGCGCCCGGCGGATCTTTTGGGCCAGGTGTTCGGCCCGAACTAATTTGGCCGGGTCGTGGCTCCAGACTTGGCGGTAGTGGAATCTACCGAGATACAACCTGAGGGCATCGGCTGAATAAGTTTCCAACAGATCTCGGGCCATGACCAGATTGCCTAATGACTTGCTCATTTTATCGCCCTGATGGTGGACCATGGCCGTATGCAGCCAAAAGCGGGTAAAACGGGGCGGTTTGTTTGAGGCGGAACTTCTGGATTGCAGCAGTGGTTCGGCCTGAGCGATCTCACATTCATGATGTGGAAAGACAAGGTCAGCGCCGCCGCCGTGAATGTCGATGGTTCTTCTCAAAAATTTAGTGGCCATGGTTGAGCACTCGATGTGCCAGCCGGGGCGCCCGGGTCCCCATGGGCTGTCCCAACTCGGTTCGCCGGGGGCGGCGGCCTGCCACAGCACAAAATCCAACGGGTCGTGCTTGTGCGGATCGTCTGGGTAATTGCCCCGCTCATTGGCAATGGGCAGCATGTCGGCCCGCGGAATACGGCTCAACCGACCAAAGGCCGGCCAATCGTCTACGCGGTAGTAGACGTTTCCCGCCGCCTCATAGGCGACACCCACCTCAAGTAACTGCTGTACAGTAGCCATGATTTCGGGAATGACCTCGGTTGCTCGGGGGTAGTAATCGGGCGGCCGGACGTTCAAGGTGCGCATATCTTCAATAAAATGAGCGGTCCAGCGATTGCCCA
>JBFGLD010001022.1:0-3032 GCA_041576335.1 Anaerolineae bacterium
AATATCGCTATCCATGGCCCGGCCGGTTAGAAACAGGAAGGGGATCATAATCCATTCCGGATTTTCTCTAACCCGTTCATAAAGCTGATAGCCATTCATCCCCGGCATGGCGATATCGGCCAGAATTAAATTTACGGGCTGGGTTTCTAAAATAGTCATTGCTATGTGACTGTCGTTGGCGGTTAGAACGGTATAACCTGCGGCCTGCAGGGCTAACCCGATATTTTCGAGCAATTCCGGCTGATCGTCGACCACCAAGATTGAAGTCGATGTTTTCCCGGGTTCAAGTTGTGATAAGGTCATAGAGTTTACTCCACTTTGCTGCCAAATATAGCTCCGAGAGAGCCGATTATTTGTTGTGGCATAGGTTGAGGATATAAGCTGGCCACTGTGTATTACTCATAGTATTGCACGATAACATTATACTTGAAATTACACTTATGGCTCGCTCTAGGTAGACTCATCATCTCCTGGTTCTAATAAGGGCAGATAAATGGCAAAGGTAGTCGCTACCCCGGGGTCAGAGGCAACCGCGATCTGTCCCTGATGCAAGGCAACCAATTCCTTCACAATGGACAGCCCCAATCCTGTTCCCGGAATTGTGCTCTGAGGTTGCACCCGGTAGAAACGGTCAAACAACTTATTGATGTGCTCCGGTGCAATCCCGGGGCCGGTATCAACAACCCGCAGGGCAACCCAGCCGCCGGCCGCCAGTTTTTCGCTGTCTGGCCAGGTTGAGTCTAAAGGATGATTGAGGTCATATATCTGTCCTTCGCAGCGTATTTGTCCGTTGGTAGGGGCGTATTTAATTGCATTACTCAAAAGGTTTCGAATAATTTGCTGTAACTGCTGCTTGTTGCCCCACACGGGTAGTGGCTCCGTTCCCGGTACAAGCAGCAGCTGCGATTTTTCCTGGGCCAGCGGAAGCTGTCGCTCAACCTCATCTCGGGCCAATCTGGCCAGGTCTGCCTTCTGACGTTCGGTAGACACGCGTCCCTGGTCAAGCCGAGAGATATCGAGCACGCCCTCAACGAGCTCATTCAAGATACGAGTCTGCTTGCGAATGTCCTGGATCATCTTTCGACGCCGGGTCTCATCCAGACGGTCATACAGGGTATCCAGATTACCGCTAAGCAGGGTAATGGTTGAAAGGGGCGTTCGCAGTTCGTGCGAGGCATTTGAGATAAACTCATCTTGAAATCGTTTAACCTTTTGGAGCAGCACAACCTCGTGCTCGCGACGGCGAGCCTCATCTTCGGCCTCTTTGCGCCGGGTTCGCTCCACAAGTAATTTGCGATACCGGTTGAGCCGGGTAATGGCTTGAATCCGGGCGCGTAATTCAACCCGGTCAAAGGGCTTAGTGATAAAATCATCCGCTCCAGCTTCGATGGCTTCTAATCGAGATTCAGGGTCTTCCAGCGCCGTGACCATAATAACCGGCACTTCGGCCAGCTCCGGCATGGCTCGCAGCCGGCGGCAGACTTCAAAACCGTCCATCTCCGGCATCATCACATCAAGCAATATTACATCCGGGTTAAGCGCTTCTGCCATCTCCAGGGCTTCGGCGCCATTGCTTGCCAGCGCCAAATCATAGCCTTGATTTAACAATAATACTCGAAGCGTTTTGCGAGCGGTTGGTACATCGTCAACAATTAAGATGGTGCTGGTGTATTCCATACATTTACGCTTATCTCTTGCATATGGTCTCTTTTGTTTGATAATACCCGTCGCCTGCGACTCAACGGTCCCTCTTTAATTAAAGGAATGAGCAAATCTACCACAATGCCCGGCCCAGCGGCCCGATTGTAAGCGCGGCACGTCCCGCCCACATTCCACACAAATGAGGCCACGGTAGAAAGTCCCAATCCCATCCCCGGCAATTGCCCGGAAAAGCCTCGCTCAGCCTGGTAGTAGGGAGTCCACAGGCGCGCTAGCTGATCTGCAGAAAGTGTTTGGCCATCGTCGGCCACTTGAATACGTAATTGGTGAGAGGTCTCGGATAGGGTGATTTCCACCTTAGGCGATTGCTGTGGATGAAACTTTTGAGCGTTTTGAAAAAGCTCCTCCAGGATCAGCTCAATGACCTGGGCGGAGAGCGGTACAATTGATTGACCCGTGATTGTATTGGTTAAGTTTAGCAACGCCGGCCTTG
The DNA here is from genome assembly GCA_041576335.1 of Anaerolineae bacterium. Lineage (GTDB taxonomy): Bacteria > Chloroflexota > Anaerolineae > 4572-78 > J111 > JANQQF01. The sequence goes on from JBFGLD010001022.1 coordinate 2,153, forward strand.
AACTGACCGCAAAATTTTGGATGATTGCGGGAATTTCATCAGTTGTACACTGCCCCAGCCTAAGTTTAGCCACATCGTGGCTGTCAAGGTAGTGAAAAATACTCATAATCTGCTGGCGAAGCTGGCTGGCACTGGCTCGGGCTTTTGATATAAAGTAGTTCCGATCTTCTGTCGAAAGTTCATCCACGTCTGCTGCCAGAAAACTCAAGAAACCATCTAGCAGAGCCAGGGGAGTTTTGAGCTTGTGGCTGAGTTGCCCATGAAAGGCCCACATCAAGCGCTGCTCTTCAAAGCTGGCCGTTACATTGCGCAACCGAACCAGCCTGGCGCCTTCTACCTCGGTTTGCTCTAGCAAATCAACCTGCAGCCAGAGTGCGTCGGAGGTTAATGAGGCCGGCTGGACGAGATAACGGGGAACGTTGCCCGTCACCGGATTTGGCCAGGTATCCCAGGCTTCCTGAGGCTCACCCTGGTAATGCCGCTTGGCCACGTTGAGAAAAGACTCGGAGTCAACATTGTGATCCGTGGGCAGGTGCAGTTGGATTCTGGCTTGAGGGTTGGCATACAGAATGTGGTCGTGCTCATCTACAATCAGGTAGCCGTCATCGGTGTGTTCTATCACCCATTCAAACCTGGTCCGCTCGGCATGCAGCCGGCGATACCGATTCAGACTGGTAATGGTGCGAACCCTCGCCCGCAGTTCTGCCCGGTCAAACGGCTTGGAGACAAAATCGTCGGCTCCGGCCTCAATTCCTCTGACCCGCGAGTCCTGGTCATCGAGGGCTGTCACCATAATCACCGCTATTTCGGCCAGTTGCTGGTTGGCTCGCAGTTGGCGACACACCTCAAAGCCATCCATGTCCGGCATCATCACATCTAA
>JBFGLD010001023.1:0-3026 GCA_041576335.1 Anaerolineae bacterium
GCAGTCTGGTCAACTTGCTGCCCCGCTTTTACGATTATACGAGCGGAACAATTATGCTCGACGGCATTGAGTTACGCCAATACTCAGCCCACACACTTCGGCAGCAGATCGGTATCGTGGAGCAGGAGCCGTTTCTCTTTTCACGCACCATCCGCGATAACATTGCCTACGGTGCCGGCCGCGAAGTGACCGATGATGAAGTTGAGTCCGCCGCCCGCGCGGCGGCGATCCACGACGTGATTACGACCTTCCCCGAAGGTTACAGCACGCTCATCGGCGAAAAAGGGGTGACTCTTTCCGGAGGTCAGAAGCAGCGCCTGGCGATCGCTCGCACATTACTAAAGAATCCGGCGATCTTGATCTTTGATGATGCGGTCTCAGCGGTCGATACCGAAACAGAAGCCGAGATTCAGGCCGCCTTGGATAAACTGCGGCAAGAGCGCACGACGTTTGTCATTGCCCACCGTATGCAAACGGTGATGCAGGCCGATAAAATCCTGGTTCTGGATAAGGGCCAAATTGTCCAGCAAGGCTCGCACCAAGAGTTGATTGCCCAAGCGGGTATTTACCAACGCATCTATCAATTGCAGGCTCAAATTGAGCAAGAGTTGGAATGAATGGGAGTAGCAAGAGGAAGCAGCCTCTGTGCTACGCCGCCATGGACACAAGGATAAACGTATGTCAGAACTTTACTTTGAGGAAGAAGAATTCACCAGCCAATTCAATGGTGAAACTATCAAACGAATCTTAACTCAGGCCCGCCCGCACTGGCGCTGGGGTGCCGGCTTCTTGTTCTTGATAGCCATTGTATCGTTTCAAGACTCGTTTTTCACCTATCTGAGCAAGCTCATCATCGATGAGGGGATTATTCCCGGCAACAAAGAGCGCTTAATCCAGCTTATCAGCCTCTATGCCAGCCTGATAGTGATCCAGGCGGCAGCCGTCTTTGGCTTTATCTACCTGGCCGGTATCCTAGGTGAGCGCGTCCAATACGACTTGCGACGCAAGATGTTCAACCATTTACAGTCGCTGTCGCTGTCTTACTACAGCAAGACGCCACTTGGTTGGATTATGTCCCGGGTTACTTCAGACTCGAGCCGCATTTCGGAACTGATCACCTGGGGCTTAATCGACACGACCTGGGCGACCTTGAATTTGCTCACAGCGCTAATATTTATGTTCCTGATCAGTTGGCCATTGGCGCTGGTAGTCATGTTGATTTTGCCGATCCTGGTTGTAATTGCGGCTCAATTCAAGAAGCGGATACTGGTTCAGTTCAGGCAGGTTAGAAAGCTCAACTCCAAGCTGACCGGCGTTTATAACGAAAATATCACCGGCGTACGGGTGGTCAAGGCGCTGACCCGTGAAGAAAAAAATCTTGAAGAATTCGATACGATGGCTACCGGGCTTTACCAGGCGGCCTACCGGGCCGCCGTGCTTTCGGCCCTTTTTCTGCCGACGGTCCAAATCGTGGGGGCGATTGCTATGGGAACCATCGTTTGGTATGGGGGCTGGCAGATTCAGGTTGGTCAGATGACGATCGGCGGCTTGCAGGCGTTTATCTCTTACCTGACCTTTATGCTTTTTCCGATTCAAGAGTTGGCCCAGGTCTATGCCCAGATGCAGAGTTCGGTCGCCTCAGCCGAGCGGGTTTTCTCGCTAATCGACGCCAAGCCGGAGCTTGTGGACCGGCCCGGCGCGATTGATCCGGGCACGCTGCGCAGCGACATTGAGTTTGAACACGTCGATTTTTACTACGACTCGGATAAACCGGTCCTAGCCGACTTTAGTCTAAAGGTCAAGCAGGGCGAAACGATTGCCCTGGTTGGGCCAACGGGCGGCGGTAAGTCGACAATTGTCAACCTATTGTGTCGCTTTTACGAGCCGGCAAAGGGCGCGATTCGCTTCGGCGGGCAAGATTACACCACCTTCACCCTGCACAGCATTCAATCTCGGATTGGGATGGTGCTGCAAACACCTCATCTGTTTTCGGGAACGATTCGGGAAAACATCCGGTACGGGCGACTCGATGCTGCGGATGAGGCCGTCGAAGCTGCAGCCAAGTTGGCCCGCGCGCACGAGTTTATCGCCGAGCTTGAGAAAGGCTACGACCAAGACGTGGGTGAGGGCGGCAATCTGCTCTCAACCGGTCAAAAGCAATTAATTAGCTTAGCCAGAGCTGTCCTGGCCGCACCGGACATCTTTATAATGGATGAGGCCACCAGCTCAGTTGACACCTTAACCGAGGCTTTGATCCAACAGGGTATGGAAACACTGATGCAGGGCCGCACTAGCTTTGTCATCGCTCACCGGCTGTCGACCGTTAAGCGGGCCGACCGCATACTCGTCATTGAGGCGGGCCGCATCTGTGAAATAGGCAGCCATGCCGAATTAATCCGGGCCCGCGGTCACTACTACTCGCTCTACACCAAGCAGTTCCGGCACGAGGCCGAACAGCGGTTCGACCGGGTGCTCAGGCAAGCTTCGGAGACGCTGGCGATGTAAAGTAAACGTGCGAAGAGGCCTGCATATCTTATCTTAGTGGGAACCTATAGGCTGCTTGCGGCGGACAGGAGGCCACTTAGGATAAGATAATGCAGTCCATTTCCTGATTAGTCCCATTTATGCTAAAATTCCCAGACTTTATCTGATAATCACGTTGGGGTGGTTGCGCTGTTCAGTTGACGGCAACCTCCCCAAATTTTTTATACGAAGGAAACACGCACCATGTTCAGAACACACACCTGCGCCCAGCTCCGTGCCGAACACAAAGGAAACGATATCACCCTGGCCGGCTGGGTTCACCGGCGGCGGGATCACGGGGGTTTGATCTTTATCGACGTCCGGGATCGCTGGGGGCTAACCCAAATTGTCTTCGATCCCGATATCAGCGCCAAAGCCCATCAGACCGCCGCTAATTTGCGCAATGAGTACGTAATCCAGGTCAGCGGTCGGGTCCGCCGCCGGCCCGAGGGGCAGGCCAACCCTAGCTTGGCTACCGGTGACATTGAGGTCGAGGGCCACAC
>JBFGLD010001024.1:0-3023 GCA_041576335.1 Anaerolineae bacterium
TCTTTGAGTCAAGCTCGTACTCAAAAGACGATTTGTTTGTTTGTTGTCTCATTATAGCGGCCTTATTGGCTAATCTGCAAAATAATCTTGCCGATGTTTTTGTTGGCCATCATATGCCGGTGGGCCTCGTTGGCTTGCTCAATTGGATACACCGAGTCAATTATCGGTTGAATCGTGCCGTCCAACAACTGCGGCCAAAATTGGTCTATAAAGCGCTGCTTGATCCCGATTTTTTCTTCTAAGGACCGGGGCCGTAATACCGAACCAATCAGCCGCAGCCGACGCTGCAGCAAAGGCCCAAGGTTCAGTTCAGCTTGGGCTCCGCCCAGCAGCGAAATGAAAACCAGGCGCCCGCGCAGCTTGAGCAGTTTGAGATTACGGTCTAAGTATGCGGCTCCGACGATATCTAAGATGACGTCAACTCCTTGCGCCTCAGTATGAGCCAGGGTTTTTTCGACAAAGTCTTCTTGCCTGTAATTGATGGCTAAGTTGGCTCCAAGTTCACTGCAGCGGGCAGTCTTTTCAGCGGTGCCGGCCGTTACAATAACCTGGCAACCCGCTTGACGGGCTAATTGAATTGCGGCTGTGCCAACCCCGCTGGCGCCCCCATGAATCAGCACCGTTTCGCCTGCTTGCAGATTGGCCTCGATGAATAGGTTGACAAAGGCCGTGAAGAATACTTCCGGCAGGGCCGCGCCCTGCTCAAAGCTCCAATTATCAGGAATGGGTATCAGCATTTGATGGGGCACATTCACCTGCTCGGCGTATCCGCCGCCTGTAAGCAGGGCGCAAACCCGGTCGCCTGTCTGCCAGTCCCGCACTTGGCTCCCCATCGCGGCAATTCGACCGGCCATCTCTAACCCCAATATGTCGGAGGCGCCGGGCGGAGGCGAATAATTGCCCGCCCGCTGCATCAAATCGGCCCGGTTAAGGGCTGCGGCGTGAACGTCGACCAGCACTTCTTCAGGACCGTAGGAAGGATCTGGCACCTCTTGCCAGCGGAGCGGTCTATTGTCCTGGTCAGTTCGAACGATAATAGCTTTCAAGGTATCTGTCCGTGGTATTTTATAGGTGCTCACAGTATACCATGATTTCGAAAATTGCTTCAAATGGCCCAACAACCTATAGTATCCCCAATGAATTTTCTTGGGAGAAATGTTGGTGCAATTCACGATCGAGACGCCTGGGATCGGGCGTTGGCCTGCCTGCCTGCAGCCCATGCCCTGCAAAGTTGGGATTGGGGGAATTTTAAGAGTCGTTGGGGCTGGCAGGTAACGCGTTTATTATGGACCGACTCCAACGTACCCCTCGCGGCGGCTCAAGTGCTGCGGCGTGCTATCCCCGGGACCCCTTGGAGTTTCTTATATGTTTCCAAGGGACCGGCGCTCAATTATGCCGACACATCGCTGGCTGCTCAAGTTTTGGCTGATCTGGAAGCCTATGCCCGCCAGGCAAAGGCACTCTTTATAAAAATAGACCCTGATGTGCCGCGTTATCAGGGACCTCCGGCGGCAAACCCGGCTGCGGATGCTGCCGGCCGGGCCGTCCTTGATTTGTTGGCCCAACGTGGTTGGCGTTTCTCGCCGGAACAGATTCAATTTCGCAACACCGTGATCATCGATTTAACTGCCGAACCGGCGGACCTCTTGGCGGCGATGAAAAGCAAGTGGCGTTACAATATTCGCCTGGCCGAACGGAAAGACGTTTCTGCGCGGCCCGGTTTGCTGCAGGATATTCCCCTTTTTTATAGCATGTATGCGGACACCGCCGCGCGTGATGGGTTTCTGATTCGTCCCGAGTCGTACTACGGGGATGTATGGCGGCTTTTTATGGAGGCCGGTCGGGCCGAGATGCTGTTGGCCGAGGTCCAGGGAGAAGCTATAGCCGGCTTGATCCTATTTATATTTGCTCAAACAGCCTGGTACATGTATGGAGCCTCAAACGGACAGTATCGGCACTTGATGCCAAACCATCTTTTGCAGTGGCGAGCCATATGTTCAGCCCGGGAGCGTGGCTGTACTCGTTATGATATGTGGGGAGCGCCTGAGGTGTTTGACGAATCAGACCCCTTGTGGGGGGTTTATCGCTTTAAGCAGGGGTTTGGGGGGCAGGTCTTTCAGGGCCTGGGAGCCTTTGATTATCCAGTGACCCCCGCTTTGTACCGGGCTTTTGCGAGTGCTCTGCCCCGGCTGCGCTCGCTGCGCTCGCTGCTCAAGGGCTTGAAGGGTTAAAAAATGAATTCTGCCTGTGAAGAATAAACTTGACCTTTGACAAATCTGTTGTAAGATATGCGATTGCGATTTATCATTAGTTAGTACTCATTGCAAAATAGGTTAGCAGCCGTATTCCTATGCATTTGCGAGGCATAGGGATACCCAGCTATACATTTCGCAATGAAAACTAGTTAATCTTCTTAGGAAGGACGAACGTCTGCATTTACCAGCTTTAAGCCGGCCTTGCCCGGCTCGTTGTCCATTGACGGAGAGATACTGTGGCTCAATTGGGTGAGATGCTCAAAGCCGCGCGCGAGAAACAGGGTTTATCCCTGGAACAGGTTGAAAAGGCTTTGCGAATCCGGCTTCACCTACTGGAGGCGCTCGAGGGAAATAACTTCAAAGCCTTTCCATCGCCGGTCATAACCCGGGGCCTTATTCGAAATTATGCCAAATTTCTGGACCTAGACCCCATTGAAGCGCTGACCTTGTATGATGGTAATGGGATCGTGCCGGTCAAAGGGCAGCGCTTAACCGCCGATGGCATCGAGTTTATGAATCTCTCGATGGCCCCTCGTCCTTTTGTTACCTGGGATTTATTCGTCGGCATACTGCTGTTTTTGGTGGTGATCGGGGGCGCCGGTTATTTTATCTACGAGACAATCATTCAATCAAGTCTGACTCCGACCCCGTCGTTAGAGCCCGCGGCTGCCGGTCTCACCGAGGATGCTGCCTTGCCGTTACCGACCGTCACCTCCTTGCCCACCGAAACGCCTACACCCTTACCCCCGACCGATACGCCGACGCCAA
>JBFGLD010001025.1:0-3010 GCA_041576335.1 Anaerolineae bacterium
CCATTTTCGTCCAGGGCTGTCCGCTTAAATATATTCGGGCTAATGTGAAGTTGATCGAGGTCGGACGCGACCAACTCGCCCAGGGCATTGTGCCAGGGGCCAATCCCGATCCGGTCCCGTGCAGAGACACCTCGCACGTCGTCGGTCGCTTCTGTACTGAGATACGCGCGCCAGGTGCGATCACCAGCGCCGGCTGCTTCGGCGAGGGCCTCACAGTGGGCGTCGGCGCCTTCCAGACCGCCGAGATTACCGCCGTCGCCGAGGCCGGCGCTGGTGATGAAAAAGCTCATCGTGTGCCCCTGCTGCGCGAACACCTGCCCGAACACCACAAATACACCGAGGATCGCCATGAGGACTGCCGCTATAAGAATAAATACACTAATCTTTTTCATAGTTCCTTTCCCTTCTCTTATATGATGGTTGATAGAAAAGCCCAATGCTTTGGCATGGTCTGTTCCTGTGGGGTATTAATAAATATATACGTCCCGTGGGGGGATATGGATTTGTTCTAAAGTTCGGATTCGGTTAGAGTTTTTCGGCGAAATCAGACGTACGTGTGGATCTATTTCTTCCCATATGTGGGACATTTGATGGCTCTTCGTCATGAAGATGTTGTTGGCGGACTATTTTTGGAAGCGAAAATGGCTCACAAACCGACAAAAATTAGCGTTTCGAAGAGCGAAAACGGGTCATTTTTGCCCTATCTTCGACTTCGCCAACAACATCATTTGATGTGAGCAGGTCCAGTTCTAATGCTTTATGATTTATTTGTTTAGACTTAGGCCGTAACGGATTCCCCCACCGGCCCGCGCGTGATGGCGGTATTTTTCTCCGATACGTCGGACTGTTTTACGCTAAAGTCACTAAGAGCGGGATGTTTTACAACCTGAGCCACAATCGGTCCTTCGAGAAAAGCGTTGGTTGATGCTTCATCCTTGAAGAGATAAATCCCTCCGGCTTCGCTCTCTGCTTCGTTCATCAGCCAGACCTTCCAGCGTAGACCGTCAACAGCAGCGATTTCACTGGCTAGGGTAGATACCGTTTGGTCGTGCTCAGCCCGTGACACGTTGAATTTATAATTGATTTGCAGAATTCTTCCGGACACAGTTTCCTCCTTATCAAAACCTATTGGCGGATCGATTGATCACACCGGGTGAATTCAGGACGCATAGAACAGATAAGCCGGTATTTATTCAAACCATTACACCTCCTCACCCACATCCTCATTTTAATTCCCTCTGCTTAGCCTCAACAAAAAAACCGAAGACCCAACCCCAGTCCAAGCAGGGAAAGCCTCCGGGAGTCGAATAAAAACAACCTATGCGTATTCGTCGTCCAGGAACGGTTAAGGTAAGTATATTTTATCATATCACAAGACGGGACAAAAGTGTGGGGTGGGTTTCTTAAAACTACGGATGAGTATGGACCTGGCTGATGCTCAGGAACTACTCGCCGACCTTGGCTCAAAGGGCTTATCGGGGCTGGCAAGGGCTTTTGCAGCGCGCGCAAGAAAAACTGTTGGCTTTGACGCCGACACCGGGACGCGGCAAACGCCAATCTGATGAACTGGAACCCTTGCAAGCCGCGGCCGAGGCGATTTTGCAGCAACACCGCCTGACCGGTTTGCTGCACATGACCTACGAGCGACAAGCCAGCCAGCGACAGGTGCGCCAGTACCAGGACCGTCCGGCCCGGACTGAGCAAAAAGTGTGCTATCAACTCCAGCTGAGCCGCGATGAGGCGGCTATTGATGCCCAATACCGCACCCTGGGTTGGCGGGGGAGATGACTTGTTACAGTTCATTACCTCTCCCCAGGCGGCGAGCTGCCGCCAACAACCGAGCTGCCTGGGCCGCCTTAATGGCCTGTTGAATAATATCGAGCAGCGGGTCGATCGCACCATCAGGAAAATGCGCGGTGTGGCTGGCCCAGAGAGCTTGATCCTAATGCGGACGCAATACAATTCGTTGTTGAAGCCAGGCTGCGCGACGTCCGAGCAGGTAGCCCTGGCCAACGTTGCCCTTGAAGGCTTACCTGGGACTATCCTAGAGGAGCGCGGACTGAACGACCGCCTGCGCGAGATTGCGGTCGAACATGATGCTCAGGTAGTCGAGCTTTTTGTACCCTTCTGGGTGAGTCCCAACGAATTGATCGCAGCTGATTGCGTCCACCCCACTGATGCCGGCCCTGGGGTGATCTTGGGACAGGTTATCCAGGCGTACGAGGAGTGGGCTACGAACTGAACCTACCGGAGCCTGTCCGCAGAGAAAACTCGGAAGAAAAATAAGCCCACTTGATACTCGTGACTTATTACTTTTGCTGTGTCGTTGTGGACTGGGCCAGATGACACTGGACCTATTCGGTTATTCGTAAGGGCACAGTGGACAAAGAAGTTACGAGTCCATAAAAAAAGGAGTTGTCTCCCGCTTTAGAGCATCCAAAATGGCTTCTCTGTAGCAGCTTCGACGACTGGTTACGTCCCAACTCCGATTCAATTATATACCTAAGTTTTGGCCAAACTAATGGCAATGTCCCAGGGTGAAAATAAAGCCCGAAGGGTCACAAAAGAGTAAGCCAAAATTTAACATCAGAAATGAAGGGGATATTGATATGAACAGAAGTCGTGAACTGCAACACGTAGAGGTGAGACTATTAGGTGCATTACTGGCACGGGGCCATTTTCAACTGGCTGCAGGGGGTATCCCCCATTAAATAAACTTCAAACGAATTTACACAGACGAAAGCAAACCGTATGGTTTTTTTGAAGTAGATGTTGCCAGTTTACCAGCTAACCTTGAATTAGAAACCCTCTACGCGCCTGAGATTGAAAGATTCTTTTCAACTACTAACGGCCGGCCGGTCAAGGCTATCAACGGAACTGGATTAACGTATTGTATTAAGCTTAATAGTAACTAGGTGAGTTGTGTTATTTCAAAACTCAGTAAAATTTAGATTTAGATTTAGGAATAGCCACCCTAGACCCTGGGGTGGCTTCGTTTTTGCCATTTTCC
>JBFGLD010001026.1:0-3005 GCA_041576335.1 Anaerolineae bacterium
CAGACTCTTTGGAAACTACATTACGATTATCGGGCTTGATAAATTCGGTATGCTTCCAGTGCGCCAGGCCTTGCTCATAGCCGAGCTGTTTTAGTAAGAGGGCAGCGTGGGCGAACGCTTCAGGACGCACGAGCAGATCCAAATCGGCCATAGGACGGCAGCCGGCATTCTCGTAATACCGCGCCGTTAAGACCGCCCCCTTTAACGGTATTACGGTGAGGCGGTGTTGACCAAACAAGGCCAAGATCTGCCTCAGTTCGGCCTGCATTTTAGCAATACGCCGGGTATTGAAATCGTGCTGGTTTGCCAACCACTGCCTGCGCCAAGGGTCAACCCAGGAAGCTGCTCTTAGACTTTCGTATAGTAATGGTGCTACCCCATGAACCCGACAGGCAACCTGAAAGATCTCCCACGTTTCGGGAGACCACCCAGGATTATGCGGTTCAGGTTCATTTAGCCAACGAGCAATAGCGCTGCAAACTTGATAAAGTGGACTCACGAGTTGGCCACCGGTATGGCTTTATCAAGCTCAGTAACGAGAGTACGAAGATAGTACCACTGGTAACGCTGACGACTCATCTCTGCCGCGATGTCCACCGGAAATTTCGTGGTCACCGGTCGTAACCTCTCAAAATTCAGCTACGGCGGGAATAATTTCGCGGCCAAAGGTTTCCAACGGCTTCAAGTCGTGAACATTGGGCATATTGAAGATGACGTGCTGGATGCCGATCTCGGCTAAATCGCGACACATATCAATCACCTGTGCGGCGGTCATTTGGTTGGAGGCCAAATGAGCTGTACTTAAAGCAGTTCGTTCGATATCCTCGTAATTACGCCCCACAGTCTGGCAGTGCTCTTTCAATACCTTGAGCTTGTGGCGGAGCGTATCGATCCCGGCGAAAGCAATGAAATTGCACGCATCGGCATACTGCGCCACCAATCGCAGGGTTTTCTTTTCACCCATGCCCCCGATTAAAATAGGCGGGTGCGGCTTTGACAACGGCTGGGGCTGGTTGAGCGTTTCAGCAAGATGGTAATGTTTCCCTTTGTAGGCGCCGGTTTCATCTGACCACATTTGCTTGACGATCTGAAGCGTTTCCTCCAAGCGTTCGAACCGCTCTTTGAGGGGGGGAAAGGGAACACCCAACCCGACGGCTTCCCGTTCAAACCATGCCGCCCCAATACCCAACGTGGCCCGTCCCTGAGAGAGGACATCTAGCGTTGAAACGGTTTTAGCCAGAATACCGGGGTAGCGGTAGATAACGCCTGTCACCATCAGTCCTAGTCTAACTCGTCGGGTCAGTGCTGCCAAATAGCCGAGGGTGGTGTAGCCCTCCAGCATCGGTTGTTCTGGCGGGCCTATAAATTCGATTTGGAAGAAATGGTCCATAACCCAAATGCTGGCAAAGCCGGCCTCGTCGGCGGTCGTGGCAATCTTTGCCAGTCGCGAACTTATTTCTTCGGGACCACCTGGCCATGTAAAACTGGGAATTTGTAATCCAATACGCATAAATTGAGCTCCTCTTCTAATTATTCTTGATGCCCTTCAGGCTAATTACCGAATCCAAGTTGCCACCCGCCAGTGCGGCCAGGTGAAAGACGTTTATTATACCCGGAAAGCTCATTCGAACAAAGGGTCCAGCAAAGCCACGCCGCGCTCAATATCATCCCCGAAGTAAAAGCGGTAGGTCGGCTGTTCGGCCAGTAGCGCTTCGATATGAGCTTGATGGTGGGGCAGTCTCATCTCCCAGCCTGTGCGGCCGGCAGGCCATAGCCCCTGGGCTTGAGCCGGGCTAATGGCTTCAAGACGGCTTGGCCCACCCGGAAGCCGCTCAACAAAAACCACCGGGCCAGGTTGAGCGGAGAAAGTGGTGCTACCTGGCCGAAGTGTTTCCAGGTTGACCTCCAACTTCAACTCGCGGTTAGTTTGTAAGATGAGGTCATACGGCGCCAATTCAGGAAAAAGCTTTTTAGAGTCGGCCAGCAGGTGAAACGACCAGGGCATACCCCACCAACAGTTACGTGCCCTGTCCAGCCAAACCACATCTTCGGCCAGAGCCTGGTATTTTCTTCTGGCTCCGGCGTAGGCCAGCGTTGTTTTGCCGCCGCCGCTCTGGGCTCGCAGCAAAATTGCCTGACCTTTTTTTGCCAGAGCCGCAGCGTGCACGCCCATCAAACCTTGCGCTTCGAGCAGTACAAATAGGGCTAATTCCAAAAAGTGCCACCGAAAATAAGCTTGATTGGCCAAAGTTGTGGCCGAAAAGTAACCAAAAGCCAGCCCGCCGGCCAAATCGATGACCAGCGTTGAGCCTCGCCCGGTCGTTTGGTAAAGTAACGAACCTTCCATTCGCAAGACCGGTGGCCTCAGTTGACCCTCGTCCTCGTCGTGGGCAAACAAACGGAAGGAAAAATCAGGCGTCTCAACCGGCTGCGCCTGGCCGAACCTGCCAAATGAGGTGCTGGCTGCCTCGAGCAGGAGCGGGCTGTTGCTGATCACCTGCAAATCTTGTCCCATTGGCCTAAACCAGCGGACCTCGCGATTTTTGCTGTCGGGCCAGGGTGGAAAATATGTTATTTGATCGCGCTTTCGCGGCAGCTTGTCACGTTCAGAATGTATCATACGTCTTCATTAGCACCAGAAAATTCATGGATCTATCCTAAAAGCTGATCCCCTAATCTGCAAATCTCAACCAATCCGTTGCTTCCTGCTACCCCTTTCGATCGCGTCGTCGTAGATTTTTGCAAAATTAGCTGTTGTCACCGGCAAACTGTATTTGAGTTCCGCAAGTTGCCGGGCCCCCCGGGATAACTCCAAATAGTACCCGGGATCCCTTAGAATCTCGATAATTTGGCCGGCCAGCGCTTCTTTCGAAGTTTGGGGCGCTGCAAATGCCACCTCCTTGAGTGCCCCTACTGGCGTGCCGGCTGCCGGCAGGCCGCAGGCCATGGCTTCCAATACGGCCATCCCTTGTGCTTCATGCCGGGAGGTTTGCACGTAAAGGTGG
>JBFGLD010001027.1:0-3004 GCA_041576335.1 Anaerolineae bacterium
AAAAGTCGATCCCCTATTTGTTTCACAAGGTTCTGGAACCGTCGATCTGCATCTACGAATGTGAGTTTAGGGTATTCGCTGAATGCCAGGCTTTACCCAAGTGGCCTTACGGTACGCAATTTCCGGAGACAGCGATGCTGCCTGAGCCTGAAATCCAGGCTATGCTGCCGAGTGAGCTCAAATGGCTGCTGCAAAAAAATGGAGACAGCCCGGATATTCTCTTGGTCGACGTACGTGAGCCGCAAGAGTATCAGCGGGGGCATATTCCTAAGGCACAATTGCTGCCGTTACGACTGATCTCGAAGCAAGGGCAGGCCCTACCACGACAACAACGGATCGTTTTAGTCTGCCGCATTGGGCGTCGCAGCCGGATGGCCGGCGTGATCCTCAAGAACATGGGCTACACCGAAATTTACAATCTTCAGGGTGGTGTGCTAGCATGGGAGGCAGCAGGTTACCCGCTGGCGGTCGAGTAAGGATCGGAACGGTCGACGTGTGCTCGTAGGTGCTGCTGGCTGCCGGAGCCAGGGTGGTGAGGCATGCCTGTCATTGACTAAAATTAAAACCACGAGGTGAAAACGCCGTGACAAAAATCAAAGGCTTAGCCGAAATTGTCTTGAACGTACATAACCTAGAGCAGTCATTGAAATTTTATCAGGAAGTTTTGGGGTTGGAAGTTATGGGGCGTCCGGGCCCGGTCTTTTTGCGAGCCGGCAGTCCGGCCGTAAGCGTTCCCCAAATGGTCGTACTGGTCCCCCTTCCGGCGGATGCTGCGGAGTTTGTCAGCCCCCGGACACTGCATCACCTGGCTTTGGAATTGGCCCCGGAGGATTTTGAGGCAGAGGAACAGCGGCTCAAAGACTTGGGCTATGAAATTCGTTATGGTCAACATCCGGTTATTCCGTCGCGTACTATGTACGTCGACGATCCGGATGGCAACGAAGTTGAATTTATTTGTGGGGCTTAACAAGTCATCATGTTTAGGAGCGCCGTAGAGCCATGAACAAAATCCGCGTCACCGTCTGGAATGAATTCAGACACGAGAAAATGCACGATAAAGTAAAGCAAGTTTATCCCAATGGAATCCACGCCGTCATCGCCGGATGTTTGGCCGAGCATGGTTTCGAAATAAAAACTGCGACCTTGGATCAGGCGGAGCACGGTCTGACAGAGGCCGTGCTGGCGGCTACCGACGTACTAATCTGGTGGGGTCATATGGCCCATGCCGAGGTCCGCGACGACGTTGTCGAGCGCGTCCATCAACGTATTTTGGACGGAATGGGGCTGGTCGTGTTGCATTCGGGACACCACGCTAAGGTCTTTAAGAAATTGATGGGTACGACCTGCAGCCTGCGCTGGCGCGAGGCCGGGGAGAAAGAGCGGGTTTGGGTGGTCGCGCCAGGCCATCCGATTGCGGCAGGATTGGACCATTACTTTGAAATACCACAGGCCGAGATGTATGGTGAGCATTTTGATATTCCGCCGCCGGACGAGCTAATATTTATTAGCTGGTTCCAGGGCGGAGAAGTATTTCGGAGTGGCTGCTGTTTCTATCGCGGCCAGGGCAGAATATTCTATTTTCGTCCCGGTCACGAAACTTATCCCATCTACTACCAGCCCGAGGTGCGGCAGGTCATCGTCAACGGCGTGGGCTGGGCTGCACCGGTTGGCGGCCCGGAGTTTAGGTATGGTGGTGGGCGCGCGCTCCACGTCAAGGATCCGCTGGAGCCGCTGCCGTAACCTGATTTAAAAGGAATAAGAGCCGGGCGCCGTTGCCTGGCTCTCATTCGAATGAGGGAGGGATTTAAGGTAGGTTTTCAAAATATGATACGTTTGGCGTCGTTTTTCCTTCACTATTGGTAAATTTAAATTGGCCAAAGCCTTGCCACATGGTAAGATACTAATTTATTGGGGCACTTGAGTTCGGATGTAGACGCGTTACGTTTCGGCTTCAAGTTTCCCAACCCGGTGCCAACAGCCTCGACAAGGCTGCGGCTAAAGGCATGATATGTCAGCCAATAAAGAGGAGAGCATAACAAACGGACGCCTGCACCTAGCCGGGGCCCTTATTAGCCTCAGCCTTTTTCTGTTGGCACTCTTCCCCCGGGCTTACGACTTGCCGCGCTTTGTTACGGCCGATGAAGCCAAATGGGTCTATCGCTCAGCGCAATTTCTAGCCGCGTTTTTACAGGGTGACTTTGCGGCGACCGAGGTTAATCTGACCCCGGCTGTAACGACAACCTGGCTCGGCGGGCTAGGCCTGGCACTCTATTATCGACTTCAACAGGCGACACTTGGCCTACCCCTGGCCGCTTGGCTGGAGTCGCTGCCGGAATTTCGTACTGAGCTTAACGTTTTGGTCGCCGCCCGCTGGCCGATGGTGGTTATGACCTCAGCCGCGGTTGTGGGTATGTATTGGTTAATTCGTCGTCTATTTAACCCGGCCGTGGCCTTGGCAGCCGCTGTCCTCATCGCCCTCGATCCACAAACTGTGGCGCTATCTCGTATCCTCGGCCATGATGCTCCAGCGGCCGTATTTATGTTCTTGGCCCTGATACTCTTAATGTTGGCCGTGGATGCGGGCAGGAAAATGAGCCCGGCAGACGGGTTTGCCCAACAACCGCATGAGAATCACCCGTTCCCCGTCTCATCCGCTCATTGGGTCATGCTAGCGCTCTCAGGCATCTGCGCCGGTCTGGCCTTTCTTTCCAAAGCTCCGACTCTGTTTCTAATCCCATTTGCCGGCCTGATATTTGTCAGCAAAATTTGGGGTAGACCTACGACGCTCTATGCTTGGTTCAAGCGGTTTATGATATGGGGCGCGGTGGCCTATCTCACATTTTTAGCGCTCTGGCCGGCAGCCTGGGTTGATCCGCTGGGACGCCCATTAGCTGTGGTTCAAAACGCCTTCCTCTCCGCCACTGATCAGGACGAGGCGGAGGCCGAGGGGTACTGGCTTGTTCCCGATTTGGGTCCGTTTTACTACCTGGTCAACGGCAGCTTC
>JBFGLD010001028.1:0-3004 GCA_041576335.1 Anaerolineae bacterium
ACAGAGGGTATCCCTCGGTCAGGTTCAAGCTGCCTCTGAACTTAGGACACGAAACACGACGACAGATCGAACCGCGCTTAGCAGTCCTAGCTTGACAACCATGCCTGGTTGGGACAGCGTTAAGGTCATCGATCCCGTTGTGATCCTCGATAGCGGCCTCTATAAAATGTGGTACTCAGGACAGAGTTCAGATGGAAAGCTTCGAGTTGGCTATGCCACCTCGCCTGACGGGGTCAACTGGACTAAGTACCTTGGTAATCCTATTCTTGACGTGGGTGTAGGCGGTAGTTGGGATGGTGAGGCGGTGCGCGTAAATGCCGTTATCAAAGACGGTAGCAGCTATCGGATGTGGTTTACAGGTGATCTTTTTCCATCACGCATCGGTTACGCCAGCTCGCCAGATGGGATTAGTTGGACCAAGTATCCTGGTAACCCTGTTCTTGATGTGGGCCCTGCCTCTAGTTGGGATGAAGGGCTCGTGGGGTTCTCTGGGGTTATTTCTGACGCGGCGATCTATAAGATGTGGTATACCGGTGTTGATAGCTTAGGCTTCTTCGGCGGTGTAGGTCGCATCGGTTACGCCAGCTCGCTTGATGGGATTAGTTGGACCAAGCATCCTGGTAACCCTGTTCTTGATGTGGGCTCCCTCTCCAGTTGGGATGAAAGTTGGGTCTCCGACCCCCACGTTATCTCAGATAGTGTTTCTTTTAAGATGTGGTACTCGGGCTTGCAGGGTCAATTGTTGAGCGGTTCAGAAGCCTTACGCATTGGTAGGGCTTCCTCACCGGATGGGATCTCATGGACCAAGTCAACTAGCAATCCCATTTTAGATATAAATTCGGCGGGTTGGGATAATCAGAGTGTCACGGCTCCCTGGATTATCTTCGATGGAAATATGTACCACATGTGGTATCACGGCGGGGAGATTGCCGGGGCCGAGATGATCGGCTATGCTACCTCAACGGATGGGGTCTCGTGGAGCAAGTATGCCGGCAATCCAGTGTTGAGACCTGGTCGGTTTGTGTATTTGCCCCTCATCGTGAGAAACTAGGGTCACATGCAAGGCTTTTTACTAAAGGGGCTTTGGCTTGAAGGTGCCTTGAAGGTGCCGTTGCTTGTGACGTAGCGGAATGTGTCATCATTTCCCTCAGTGCTTCAGTGATTTAACCTTAGTGGCCGGGTCCCGGCCCTAGCCGAAACCCGATATACCTGGACCGGTCGAGTGGTTGGCCGGGTCCGGTTTCAAGCTCATCGTCCCGGCCGGCGTTCACTTTTTTGATTTTGGCCAGCGTTTCTTTCAAGAGGGCGATCTCGTCACTCATTCCTCAGCCTTGTCGTCCTTGCCGCCAAGGGTGACATCGCGCCCGACCGTACCAATGGCCATGCTGCCCGGTCCGGTGGCGGCCACAGCCGAGGCGCCTTCACCCAGGGCCTGGGCGCCGGGGCCGCTGAGCTTTGACCGGTAGCCGGGGCCGTGACCGCTTTCCTTGACCGCCTGCTGCAGCGCTTCGGCCAGATTTCGCGCTGGGCGGCGGGCAAGGCTGATGCCCAGTAAAGTTTCGGTTAAGGCCGGAACAGCCAGAGCAGTTGAATATCTCTAAAACGTTTAACCCCTGCCACCGATCATACGCTTCCAGCCGGGCTGAAGTTCAGGAGCTTTAAGATCTTCTCGAATTGGATATAATCAACTATGGATCGTGATTTAGCGCGGATTGCCATCGTCGGCACCAGTTGCTCAGGCAAAACTACCCTGGCCCGCACCCTGGCTGAAATTTTGGACGTGCCACATATCGAGTTGGATGCGCTCCATTGGCAGTCGGACTGGACCCCCCGGCCTTTCGAGGAATTTCGCTATTTGACTCGCACCGCCATCACTGCCGAGTGGTGGGTGCTGGATGGCAACTATAACAGAATAAGGGACCTCGCTTGGGCTCGTGCCACCGGCCTGGTCTGGTTGAACTATCCGTTTCACATCGTATTATGGCGAGCCCTGTCCAGAACGGTGAGGCGGGTGCTGTTTCGGGAGCAGCTGTACGGGGGCAATCGAGAGAGTTTTCGGAAAGCCTTTTGGACAAAAGCTCTATCCTGCTCTGGGTGCTGAAGACCTACCACCGCCGCCGCCGCGAGTACCGGGCACTTTTTAACCAGCCGGAATATAGCCACCTGGTAGTGATTGAGTTGCATACACCTCAGGAAACGGAAAGGTTTTTGGCGGAGGTGAGAGCCGTTGTCGGGGCATCTGCTTAAATTGTGTTCATGATTAGTGACCGGCAAATTCGGTGATTTGGCTTAATCTAGAAATGGAATTACTGAGCTGAGGAATAGCCAAATGGTAGAGACCTTTTTTGTCAGGAGGTGCAAGAATGAAGTTAATTCATATTTTATCCATCGTTTTCGTGTTCGTGGTGTTCTTTAGGGGGCCGGTACCGGAAAGCCCGGCCCCATTGCCTCAGACAGCTCTAACCCAAACGTCCGACCCGGTCTTGGTCGGGGCAGGCGACATCGCCAGCTGTAGTCGGACCGAGGACGAGGCGACCGCGCAACTGCTCGACGGCATTGCCGGCACAGTTTTTACCCTGGGCGATCATGCCTACTCGGACGGGACGTTGACCCAATTCAACAACTGTTACGGGCCAACCTGGGGCCGTCATAAGGAGCGCACCCGCCCTGCGCCGGGTAACCACGACTACCATACCTCCGGCGCGGCCGGCTACTACACCTATTTTGGGGCGGCGGCTTCGCCCATGGATGCCAACTGTACCGGCAGCTGTCGGGGTTACTACGCCTACAACCTAGGGGCGTGGCACATCATCGTCCTCAACAGCGAAATTGACCACGGCGCCGGCTCGGCCCAGGAGCAGTGGCTGCGGGCCGATCTGGCTGCGAATCAGACTGCATGCACCTTAGCCTACTGGCACAAGCCGCGCTTTAGCTCGGGCAAACATGGTAACAAATCCAGTCTCCAGCCGATTTGGCAGGCGCTCTACGATTATGGGGCCGACGT
>JBFGLD010001029.1:0-3003 GCA_041576335.1 Anaerolineae bacterium
ATGCACTTTTACTTTGATATTCCACCCGAGTCGCCGACGGTGCGGGGCTATGCTGCCCTTTTAAGCGAGGGCTTAGACGGGGCAAGCCCGGAACAAGTGGTTGCAGTGCCGTCCAACTTTTACATGGACATGGGCCTGCACAAAGTCTTGACCACCCAACGTCTCCACGGTATCGGCGCTATTTTGGCCTATCTGAAGCGCCTGGCGACGAAGGAGCTGGCAGGGTAATTGGTAATCAAAGATTCGATATTGGGCCTTAGCCAGGGCCCGTCACCATATTACCCATTACGAATCAGCCCCTCACCAACCTCCAGAACTTTACCCCGTTTTATTACCCGTTCCACCAAATTTCCGCCGAATTGATAAGCCAGGTGGCGATAGTCGGGGGCCTTGAGAATAAGCAGGTCGGCCTGTTTGCCGACCTCGATGGAGCCCAGCCGGTCAGCCAGGCCAACCGCGTGCGCGGCGTTGATCGTACTGGCGTTGAGCGCCTCGGCCGGGAGCAACTGTTGATACCGGCAGGCAATAGCCATAACCAAGGGCATCGACGGGCACGGAGCCGAGCCGGGATTGATGTCGGTTGAAAGAGCCACAGCCACCCCGGCGTCGATCATTGCCCGGGCAGCAGCAAAGTGGTGACTGCCCAGGTTGAAATTGACCGCCGGCAGCACCACCCCCACGGTTTCTGACCCGGCCAGGGCCTCAATCTCAGCAGCCGGCGTCACGTCTAGATGGTCGGCTGAGACGGCGCCTAACTCCACGGCCAAGGCGACACCGCCCAATGTCTTGAACTCGTCAGCGTGAATTTTGGCAGCCAGACCCAAAGCCTGACCTGCCTCTAACACTCGCCTTGATTGATCAAGACTGAAGACATTGGCTTCGCAAAAGACATCGCAAAAAAGTGGCCACTTGCGCCCGGCAAAGGATGATTGCTGGAACCAGGCCGCTGCCGCGGGTAACATCTCCGTCACGATCAGTTCAACATATTCATCGGTTTCACCTTGATACTCCGGTGGAACAGTATGGGCGCCCATAAAAGTGGGCACCAAATCTATGAAATGGTTTGTATCAAGTATGGCCATCGCTTCAAGCATGCTGAGTTCGGTCTTGGTGTTCAGCCCATAGCCGCTTTTCACCTCGGCTGTGGTGGTGCCCAAAGCCAGCATCGTATTCAGTCGGGGGAGAGTTTCGGCCACAAGCTCCTCGAGCGCTGCTGCGCGCGTGGCACGCATGGTGCTGGCAATGCCACCACCCGCCTGCATGATTTCCATATAGGCTGCGCCTTTAAGGCGCTGTTCAAATTCGGCCACCCGGTCTCCGGCGTAGACCACGTGAGTGTGTGGATCCACGAAGCCGGGACAAACCACCTTTCCCTTGGCGTCAATAGTTTGATGGGCTTGATAGGCGGCTTGCAGCTCGGCACTAGGCCCCACCGCGACAATGGTCCGATCGGTCACGGCCACCGCTCCGTCGACAATGGGGCCGACCTCGGCCATAGCCATCCCGCGTTTGGGTCCTGCCGGACTGGAACAGGTCACAACTTGATTGGCACTGTGAATCAGTAAATCAACTTTCATTTTTGCCCAATCTTCTTCGTACGTGCACCCGAACCCGTCTCATAACTTGATAATCAGGTCGTGATCCAGCCCGGTAAGGCAGTGACAGCCATCATTCGTAACCACGACAATATCCTCAATACGAATACCGAATTTGCCCTGCAAATAAATACCGGGTTCTATGGAAAAGACCATGCCGGGCTTAAGAATCAATTCGTTCTCTGAGTTAATCGAGGGCAGCTCGTGGCCTTCCAACCCCAAACCGTGACCGGTTCGATGGATGAAGTAGGGACCATAGCCGGCCTGTTCGATGACGCTGCGCGCAGCCCGATCTACATCTCGAGCCGCCGCGCCGGCCACGACCGCCTGCTGCGCCTGCCGGTTGGCTTGGCGTACGGCTTCGTAAACGGTCTGCACCGCTTTGGACGGACGGCCCAAATGGACGACGCGGGTGATATCAGATTTGTAGCCATCCAGGGTTGCGCCAATATCAAGAATGACGGTGTCGCCAAGCTGCAATTCGCGGCTGCCTGTGTCGTGATGGGGGAAGGCGCTGTTTGGCCCCGAAGCCACCAGGATAAAATCGACGACTTCAGCGCCGTTTTCAAGAAAGTAGCGAGAAATATCGCGGGCGACCTGCCGCTCGGTCACGCCAGGCCGGCAGGACTCAGCGCCCGCCAAAAGGGCCTCATCGGCCAGGCCGGCGGCTCGCCGCAGCGCCGCGACTTCCGCCTCAGACTTTTGCATCCGTAACGCCGACATTAGATGCCCCGCCGGAATTGAACGTTGCGGTGAGGTGACCGCCTGCAGGCGCAGCAAGATATCTGCCCGCATACTGTCATCGACTGCTAAAATGGGGTTCGGTTTCACCCCAAGTTCATGCAAGGCTTTTGCCAAGGCCTGCTGCGGACCGGCGGCATCAGCCCAGCGAATAACCCGGCGACCTGTATGAGCTTCGACCTGATCGGCATTGAGTTCGGGCACCACCAGCTCCGTGGCCTGCCGGCTGACGAGCAAAAAACAGGGCCGTTCATCGGCCAGCGGGGCAAAACCGAGCAGGTAACGCATATTGGCCGTCGGGGCCAGCGCAATTAAATCAACCCCAGCCTGAGCCATTTGAGCCTGCAGCTGGCCGATACGTTCGGCTGCGGAATGGGAAAGCGTCATCGTCATATCTCCTATTGAGTGACGGTATAGGCTAAGAAAATTAAAAAACCCAGCTAAAGATCATCAGGGTAACATAGGAATTTTGATAGCCTGCCGCCCGGCAAACTCAATCGCCTCCGGATAACCGGCATCCGCGTGGCGAGCGACACCCATCCCAGGGTCTGCCGTTAGCACGCGTTCGAGGCGATGAGCGGCAGCTTCTGTACCATCGGCCACGATAACCTGTCCGGCATGGATACTGTACCCGATGCCCACCCCCCCACCGTGATGAATACTGACC
>JBFGLD010001030.1:0-3000 GCA_041576335.1 Anaerolineae bacterium
AATCAAATATTTATTAAAATTGACACTTTGCAAGATTTCGGAGGAGACTCTAATGTCTAAAAAACTTTATATTTTGTTAATTCTAATCCTGGCCCTGGCTATGGCTAGTTGCGCCCCAGCTGAACCCCCGGCGCCGGCGGAAGAAGCCGCAGCCCCGGCTGCCGAGCAGCCGGAGGCAGTCCAAGAGGAAGTACAGCCCGCGGAGGAAGAAGCTGCGGCAGAACCTGCCGCGCCCGGCGAAAAAGTTACCCTAACCATCGAAAGCTGGCGAAATGATGACTTGAAGATTTGGGAAGATGTCATCATTCCCGCTTTCAACAAGCACTTTCCTGAAATTGAAGTGGTTTTTGCCCCCACCGCCCCCGCCGACTACAATGCTGCCCTCAATGCCAAGCTGGAAGGCGGCACGGCAGGGGACCTGATCACCTGTCGCCCCTTTGACCAATCGTTGGGTCTGTATAACGGGGGACACCTGGCCCCCTTGAATGACTTACCTGGGATGGAGAACTTTGGCGATGTGGCCAAAAGCGCCTGGGTGACCGATGACGGTTCAACGGTATTCTGTGTGCCGATGGCTTCGGTGATCCACGGTTTCATCTACAATACTGACATATTCAATGAGCTGGGGTTGTCAGAGCCGACCACGGAAGCCGAATTCTTTGATCTGCTGGAGGCTATAAAAACCGATGGCACTTACATCCCAATGTCAATGGGTACTGCCGACCAGTGGGAAGCAGCCACGATGGGCTTCCAGAACATTGGCCCGAACTACTGGCAGGGCGAAGAAGGCCGGTTGGGCCTGATTGCCGGTACGGAGAAATTCACCGACCCCCAATATGTGGCTGTCTGGGACTCCTTGAATAAATGGGGGCCTTACTTGGCTTCCGGGTTCGAGGCTCAATCCTATCCCGACTCCCAGAACCTCTTTTCGTTGGGACGAGCTGCCATCTACCCCGCCGGTTCCTGGGATATTGCGCTGTTCAACGAACAGGCTGATTTTGAGTTGGGAGCCTTCCCACCGCCGCTGCCCGAAGGGGCCGACACCTGCTACATCAGCGACCACACCGACATCGCCCTGGGCATGAACCCCACAACGGCTCACCCGGAAGCTGCCAAAGCCTTTTTGGAATGGATGACGACCACCTAGTTTGCCGAGTTGTATGCCAACTCCCTGCCGGGCTTCTTCTCTCTGTCCAACCACAGCATCTCGCTGAGCGACCCCGTAGCGCAGGAGTTTGTCGATTGGCGAAACACTTGCGTGTCCACCATTCGCAACTCTTACCAAATTCTGGCACGGGGTGAACCCAACTTGGAGAATGAACTGTGGGGAGTCAGCGCCCAGGTCATCAACGGCGCCCTCTCCCCTGAAGAGGCTGCTCAGCAAATTCAAGACGGTTTGGAAAAGTGGTACGAGCCACAACAATAGTAAAATAAGAACCGCTTACGGCGCGGGGAGGGTGGAGGGTTTCCCTCCACTTTCCCCCGCTACATGCGCGGCATGAAAATTACATCTTCATAGGAGTTGTCACGCGTGTGTGACACACACACCACGAAAAATAAAAACAGAGGTGGGGGGTACCTCCCTTCGGTCGCCCCAATCCCCCCGCCTCTGTTTTTATTTGCGAAGGAGGATTACTGTGCAAGGAACAGCCGTCAAAAAACGCAGCCGAAAACCATTTCCCATCCATATCATAGTTTTTCTGGCTCCGGCAACCCTGATTTATACTCTATTTATGATTTATCCGCTGGCCGATTCGCTGCGTCTTAGTTTATTTACCAATACCAACCAGGGAACCGAAATATTTGTTGGATTTCAAAATTATGTTACCCTTCTGACCGATGAATTATGGTCAGACCGGTTTTGGGGGGCCTTAAAAAATAACTTTATCTTTTTTATCATCCACGTGCTGGTGCAAAACCCCATCGGGCTGCTACTGGCGGCTCTACTCAACGCCCGCGGCTTACGCGGAAGTGGCACCTACCGCACTCTACTCTTCCTGCCTACGATGCTCTCGTTCGTCATTGTCGGCTTCATCTGGAAGCTCATTCTAAGCCCGCTGTGGGGCCTTTCTGAAGGCATGATGAGCCTCGTGGGTTTGGAGCAGTTCTTCAAACCCTGGTTGGGCCTTGAAAGTTCGGCCCTGATCACTCTCTCTCTGATTTCGGTTTGGCAGTTCATAGGCATCCCTATGATGTTATTCTATGCTGCCCTGCTGTCGATCCCAGACGAGTTGATCGAAGCCGCTTATGTCGACGGCGCCAGCCCCTGGATTATCTTCTGGTACATCAAGTTCCCGCTCATTCTGCCCACCGTGGGCATCGTCACGATCTTGACCTACGTGGGCAATTTCAATGCCTTTGACTTGATTTACACCGTCCAGGGGGCGTTGGCCGGCCCTAACTTCTCGACCGACATTCTGGGTACATATTTCCATCGAACCTTCTTTGGCTTTCAACTTCAGTTAGGCAATCAAACGATGGGCGCGGCGGTGGCGGCCATGATGTTTTTGATCATCCTGATCGGCGTTTTGCTCTACCTGTTTGGCTGGCAGCGCCGCGTTGCAACGTACGAGATTTAAAATGGGAGCAAACATTATGAAAAATGGTTCGACTTCAGGCAGGTTCCCGCAGATTATTCAGCGTTTTGGTCCCCATCTGCTGCTGCTGGTCTATACTTTGATTGCACTTTTCCCGATCGTTCTGATACTTTTGAATTCGTTCAAGAGCCGTAAGGCTATTTTTGCAGCGCCCTACTTGCCCCCTCTGCCTGACACCTTTAGTCTGATCGGCTACAGCACTGTATTTGAGCGCTCAAATTTTCAGTGGTATTTTGCCAATAGTCTGGTTGTTACGCTCGGCACTATGTTTTTGGTCCTGTTCACCGGGGCCATGGCGGCCTATGCCCTATCCGAATACAAATTCCCCGGCAATACCCTTTTGGGGCTTTACCTGGCCCTGGGCATTATGATTCCCATTCGTCTGGGTACGGTCAGTATCTTA
>JBFGLD010001031.1:0-2999 GCA_041576335.1 Anaerolineae bacterium
CCTCTCTTATCCCTTGCTAACTGTACCAACGCCTTCATTTTTTGCTTTGACAGCTTTTACGAGGCCTGGTTTGGCAGTGAAGCGGTCATCGGTATGGGTCAGGCTTTTACCAATAGCGTGATTATGGCTGTTCCGGCGACCATTATTTCTACGGCACTCGGCTCACTCAACGGCTACATTCTATCCAAGTGGAAATTCAAATATGCCGACGTTATCTTTCCTTTTGTCCTCTTTGGCATGTTTATTCCTTATCAATCCATCCTGATCCCCCTGACCCTCACCTTAAGAAGTATGGGGCTTTATGCCAGTCTGCCGGGTTTAATCTTTGTCCACGTCGTTTATAGCATTCCCATTGCGGCGCTTATTTTTCGCAACTACTACGCCACCATCCCCAATGAGATGCTCGAGGCGGCCCGCATCGACGGTGGTAATATCTTTAGCATTTACCGTCACATCATCTTACCCCTCTCCCCACCGGCCATCGTCGTGGTCCTTATCTGGCAGTTTACCAATATCTGGAACGATTTTCTTTTTGCGATTACGATCGTTCAGAACGAACGCCAACCGATGACCGTAGCGCTCAACAATATTGCCGGCAGTTTCACCGTCGAGTGGAATGTGCAAATGGCCGCCGCCTTTTTGACGGCGTTACCCACCCTGCTGGTATATATCGTGCTGGGCCGGTACTTCTTGCGCGGCCTGCTGGCCGGCTCGTTGAAGGGATAGGCGGGTGGTTTTAGGACGATACCAGGGACGACTTGCTAGGGGCATCCTATGGCACTAACCAACAGTATCTTGATCGAAGAACTGCAGGCGCGAGGCATGCGGGTGACCCCGCAGCGAGCCATTATCTTCGAGGCTATCGAAAGGCTGGAAGGCCATATGACTGCCGAGGAGATCTTCCAGGAGGTGGAAAAGATAAATCCTTATATCAGCCTGGCTACCGTCTATCGCACCCTGGAACTTTTGCAAGAGCTTAATCTGGTTACTCAAACCAATTTTGGCCAAAGCCAGACCCACTTCGCCCTAAAAGACCACGGCCCCCACCACCATTTGGTCTGCCGAGAATGCAATCGCATCGAACAATTTTCTGATGACCTGCTGGATTCGATTCGAGCCGGCCTGGAAGCAAATTATGGGTTTCAAGCTTATACGGAACACTTAAGCTTTTTTGGTCTTTGTAGAGACTGTCAGGCCAAAGCGGAATAATTGCCGCGAATACTTCAATCGTTTTACGGTTAAAATTCAAGAGGTCGGCGTTGGCGGTTCTTGCGATAATCGCTCTAAAAACGAAGCGCGCTGCTCTATGTCTTCAACATTGTAGGCCCGTTCTTGAAGCAATAACTGCACGGTGTGCAGAGCTTTCTCAGCGCCTCGGGTATCTCTGGTCGCTCGTAAAACCCGGTAAACGGTCAAGAAAAGGCGAATCGGGTAACTCATGCCCAACGACCCGTGCGACTCCAGCCATTTTACGCAATCTTCGACTTGTTTGCGGGCCAGGTTCACCTGGCTTTCACCCAGCAAGCAGCGGGCCAGCCCCCCCTTGGCTTCGATTTCGCCGGCTTTATTGCCGACCATCTGTTGAAGTTGGAAAGCCTCTTGGTACGCTTGGCCGGCGGCCGGCAAGTTATCAGTACTTTCCAGCAATAAGCCTAATTCCAACCAGGTTTGAGCCTGCCGGGTTCGCAGTTCGAGCGTTTGAAAAATCTCCAAAGCAGATTCAAGATGCTGTTGAGCCAAGCCATAGTCTTCCCCGGCCAGGCGGATAGCCCCTAACGCCATTAAATCCTCGGCTTCGCCTTGGCGATCGGCAATCGCTCGCCGAATGGATAAGGCTTGCTCCAGATACTCCTGGGCGATGCGGAAGTAACCCAAGACGTTGTAGATCAGGGCCAAATTGTGTAAACATCTGGCTTCACTATGCCGGTGGCCGGTGAACCGATTCGTTTCCAGGGCAAGGTAACATAACGCCTCACTCTCAAGGTATCGATCTTTGACCAGATACAGGCGCCCCAGATCGTTGAGAATAGCCGCTTTACCAATCCAATGGCCCATGGCCGGAGCTGCGGCCAGGGCTCGGTTGTAATAACTCTCAGCCTGGTTGTAATCATTGAGCTCCTGGTAAATCATGCCTAGCAAATCGTTTACCGTGGGGCTTTCATTGTCCTCAAGTTCAGTTTCAATTTTTTGGGCCGTGTCCAGGTGCTTGAGTGCAGATTTAAAGTCTCCCCGATCGGCCGCAACGTGGGCCAATTGAGCTAGACTCTCAATTTCCACTACCGGCTGGATGGCCTGACGAGCGGCAATAAGCCCGGCTTGGGCCTCGGTCATCGCCTCGGCGTACTGCCCGGTTAGCCGCTCGTAGACAGCTTGCCGATTGTGGACCAACGCCTGTTTGACGGGATCATCCAACGATTGGGCCAGCATCTGCAATTCAGCCAGATCGGCGGCTTGAGGCTGGCGCTCCCCCAGCTGGTTGTAGATTTGTTCTCGCGCCAGTAACAGATCGAACCGGACCGGTTCGGACGAGTCGTCCTGGCCTAGCTGGTCAAGAGCATCAAGGGCCTGGGTATACCAGAATAGGGCGGTTTGACCCGCATAAACCGCTTGGGCTTCCGCAGCGGCCTGGCGGCTGTACATCAAGGCCTTTTCAAACACTCCGGCCTGATAAAAATGATAGGCTAAGGCTTCGGAAACGTGCCCGGCTTCAGCCTCAGCAGTAAGCCGACGCTCCAATGCTTCACCGGCCTCACGATGCATTAATTGGCGCTTGAGTTGGCTTAGATTTTGGTAGAAAACCTGCTGTATTTCAATATGCTTAAAACGTAAAACTCCTTCGCCGGATACCTCTTTGATGAGCTGGCGTTCCAGGGCAATGTCTATGCTTTCTAAGGCATCCCAAATGGAAAGATCGCTCATTTCGTGCAAATCTGCAAATTCGAACGTTTGCCCCATGATGGCTGCTTGATGCAACAGCGCCTGGGTTTCCCTGCTAAGGC
>JBFGLD010001032.1:0-2994 GCA_041576335.1 Anaerolineae bacterium
CGCAATAACTCGACCTCGAGACAGACTCCGCGCCGCGGTCAGCGACCTCCGCAGCGCGTTGGGCGTATGGGCAAAATCAACGACAGCCAAAAAGGGCTGCCCTTCATCAATCCGTTCCATTCGGCCCGGTATACCAGGCAGCGCCGCAACACCGCGCTTGACTGCCTCGGGAGATACCCCCATCACTCCGAGAGCTGCCGTCGCCGCGGCTAAGCAGTTGCTAACATTGTAGTCACCAATCAGTGCGGTTTCTACCTCAATAGTAGCTCGGTCCCAGCATAGCGAGAAACGGGTACTATCCGGTTGACAAGCTATATTGCAGGCAGTTAAGCTTGCTTCGGGATGGTCGTTAAGGCTATAACCGAGCCAAGCTGTGCCGGTCGCAGCCAATTTTTTCTTAAGAAATTCAAAAGACCAGTCATCACAATTGAGGACTGCTCGTTTCGGATAGCTCTTATTCGCAGCCAAGGCCAGCGATTCAAATAGCGAGGCCTTGGCCGCGCGATAACCGTCAAGAGAACCGTGCAAATCAAGGTGCTCGTGGGTGATGTTGGTTACGATGGCTATATCAAATTCGCAGGCGGTAACCCGATGATGGGCCAGCCCGTGGGAGGTCACTTCTAGCAAACAAACTTCAATGCCGGCCTCGACCATCTGCTTCAAATAATGCTGTACATCGGGCGAGTCGGGCGTCGTCGTATGCAGGCCCGTTTCCAAAACTTCGTTGCCGATTACGGCGCTGACCGTATTGATCATGCCCACCTGTGTGCCATCTGCCTGCAGTATATGGTAGAGAAAATGGGTAGTTGTGGTTTTGCCGTCGGTGCCCGTGATGCCTACCGTCCTTAACAGACGGGCTGGGAAATCATGCCAGGCGGCCGACATATACGCCAGTGCTTCACGACCGTTTGGGACAATAATGATTGGCAGCTGCCTGGCCGAGCCTGAAAAACTTTGGGAGGGTACAACGTTTGCATGCTCACCAACAATCGCCGCAGCCCCGTCGGCAAGGGCCTGGGGGATATAGCGATGCCCGTCCTGGCTGACGCCGCGATATGCGACAAAGAGAGTTCCCGGCCCAACGCGTCGTGAGTCAGAAGTGATATTTGTAACATCAATATCCGCTATTGCGGGCACGGTGTGTGAACCGGGCGACTCAAAAAGGTCTGCCGCCCCTAAACGATAGTGAGGTAACGAACTTAATAACCGTGAAAGCTCCATTAAGGTTATGCAATAACTTGCTGCAGTGGGCGAGTCTCGGCTTGGCTACATTCTTTAGGGATCCAAAGCGTAAATACGGAGCCTTGGCCCACCTCACTGCTGACGGTAATTTCACCGTCGTGGGCTTTGGCAATCCACTGGGCAATGGATAGGCCTAGACCGGTTCCTTTTTGACCATTGGAACTGGACTGGTAAAAGCGATCAAAAATATGAGGCAAATCAATTGGGGCAATGCCCCGGCCCGTATCGGCTACGGTGATCCGTACCCAGTCGGCTTCGCGATGCAGCGACAGCGTCACCGAGCCACCAGCGGGGGTATGCTTAATCGCATTAGTAACCAAGTTTATCAGCAATTGTTTGAGACGATCGGCGTCACCCTGAACAATAGCCTGGTCTTCGTGCCCTAACAAAATGACGACTCCGTTGGCTATGACCCGGGCCTGGCGATACACCTCGAGCAGCAGCGTATCCATTTCAACCGGCCGCATGCGCAAGCTCAAACCGGCGTCGGCCTGCGAAAGCAACAGCAAATCAGCTACGATCCGCGACATCCGATCCAATTCGCTATCAATCACCGAAAGCGCTTCACTTAATTCCTCCGGATCGCTGGCGGCACCCCGGCGCAGCAAATCCACGTTGCCGCGGATGGCGGTGAGGGGGGTGCGTAGTTCGTGAGATACATCGGCGCTCAAGCGCACCTGGGCCTGAAAAAAGTTGTCTAACCGCTCCAGCATGGCATTAATGGTATTGGTCAGCCGGCCAATTTCATCGTTAGTCGGTGGCGCCGGCAGGCGCTGTTTGAGATCTTGACCACTTACAATTTGAGTAGCGGTGCGATTAATCGTTTCAATGGGGCGCAGCGCCGTCCACGATAGTAGCGCACCGCCGATCGCCGCAAAAATCAAAGCACCTACGGTGCCGCCGGTGAGAAAGATGAGAACTTGGCGCAGGGTACTCTCCACACTTTTTATAGACTGCCCGACCTGGACGGCGCCGACCACCTGTGACCCGGCAATAATGGGGGCACTGTATATTCTCAGCGGCGTATTGTCAATCATTACCGTCTTAAACGTGGCTTTGCCATTCAAGTTTTCCTCTAAAATTTCCTCATCAAACGGGAAACGTTGATTACTTAAATTACTGCTTACGCTAACCAGGCTACCGTCTGTGCGAATCACCTGGACAAACGTGGCCGAGGTCGAGAATACATTTGCCTCGGGTACAAAGACGGTGCCCGTTTTCAGGTCCAGAACGGCCTGAACTCGAATGCTGGCGACAATTTGCTGGGCTCGATCCTGCAGGTTCTCATCAATTTGATTGTGCAGCGACAATTTTAGTACCCAGTATAGCAAAATGCCCGCCGTAAAGAGGATGGCCGCGAGCAAAAGTGTATACCATAGCGTTAAACGAATTCGTATCGGCATAGGATCATGTTGCTTAATGATTAGAGTAGGAGAATAGAATTTGGGACTTAAAAGGGAACACTTCCAGGAACCCAAAATCTAGAATCCGGTTTAATTTAACTTTCTCGTAGGGCGTAGCCTACCCCACGAATCGTATGAAGGAGGCGCGGTTCATGATCCGCTTCCAATTTTGAACGCAGATAGCGAATATAAACTTCAATAATATTCGACTCGCCGCCGAAATCATAGCCCCAAATTCGATCATAAATCTGGTCCCGGGTTAAGACCTGGTTAGGGTGCCGCATGAATAGCTCAAGTAGGTCATACTCTTTGGCGGTCAGTTCGATATTGCGATTACCTCGTTTAGCCA
>JBFGLD010001033.1:0-2992 GCA_041576335.1 Anaerolineae bacterium
CCACCGAGTTGCCGCCACCCCAGGAGTTACCACCACCCCAGGAATTGCCACCGCCCCAGGAGTTGCCACCGCCCCAAGAGTTACCACCGGCCCAGAGCATGTTGCTGTTCCAGGCGTACTGCCCCTGCTGCCAGGTCAGGCCGGCGCCGGCCAATGTGGCGTCGTCGATCCAACGGAGGGTGTCCACCCACGCTGCGCCAAAGGCCACAAAGTCGCCGTTGGCGTCAATGGTGTAGTAGAGGTAGGCTCGGCCGTCATCGCTCAGCATCCGTCCAAAAGCGCCCTGATAGTGGAAGGCCATTTCGAGCGGATTGAGCTCCTCATTCTGGATCCAGCCATCGAGGTTCAGATCGACCCAGCCGATGCCGTGGGCCAGGTCGGCGTTGATGTCCATGCCGTAGTTGGCGTGGTCGTTCGGGTCGAACGTCCCCAGCACCGCCTCGGGGGCCCAGATGCGGCCCATGCCCTGCTGGAAGATGTTGTAGACCAGATCGTTGTCGCCGGTCAGGGCCGGTCTTGAGGAAACCATCAGCCGGTACTTGACCTGATCCGGGGTCAAGGTGGGATTGGCTTCCAGCATGAGAGCGGCCACCCCGGAGGTGACGGCGGTAGCCATGCTGGTGCCGCTCATCCGGAAGAAGGTCTCATTGGCCGAGTAGGCCGGGTGCTGTTGGACCAAATAGGCCGAGTTAGCCAAATTGTCCGGGTCGTTGTACATGTAGGAGATGATGTAAGTACCGGGGGCCAGCACGTCCGGCTTGGCGAAACCATCCCAGGTGGGTCCGGTGGCCGACCAGCCCGGTAAAATATCGTCGGCCCAGTAGCCGGGGGTGCGGTCGTCGTTCACCGCCCCGACGGTGATGACGTAAGGGTCGTTGCCCGGTACCGTGATGCTTTCCGGACCCGGCCCCTCGTTGCCGGCCGCGGCCACCACTACGATGCCGTTGGCCCAGGCCTGTTCCACGGCCCGGTTCATCGGGTCCACAAAGTAGGGCGTGGTGACATAGGCGCTCAGGCTCATGTTGAGCACCTTGATGCCATAAGTGTTCTTGTTGGCCACGATGTATTGAATGCCTTCAATCACATCTTCGTAGGTGCCGGTGCCATCACTGCCCAGCACCCGCACGCTCAGCACTGTGGCATTCGGGGCGATGCCCTGAGCCAGGTCAGTGCCAAAATCGATGGCGCTGTTCCAGATAGTGCCGGCCACGTGGGAACCGTGCCCGTAGGGATCGATGCTGCTGTGGAAATCGTAGAAGCAGTAGCCGGCCTGCTGGCTAATCCCTGAACCACTTGTCGCGCACAGGCCGCTGCCGACAAAGTCGGCCTGGCCCTTAAACATCTGGCTGCCGTTGGTGCCTAAGATTTGCTTGGTTGATGAGTCGAAGAAGACGCCTGAATCCAGGACGGCGACCGTGACCCCGCTGCCGGTAATCGGTGAGCCGCTGAGCTGCCCTTCGTGCAGAAGATCGGCCCCCACGTCAATCACAACCGGATTGGCAAATTTCCAGACGTTGTTATCCGCGGTTGGCTCCACATCCGGTCGGCCATCCCACTGGTCAGGCATATAGTTCAAGACGATCAGATCATTCGTTTGATAGTTATTATCGCTCATCTGCACGCTGACCCCGCCCGACGGGGAGACGCCGGCAGATTGATGGCCCTGTTTGAACAGCGTAACCAACTGCAGCACCTGGCCCGTGGTCGGGGCCAGAATAGTTAAACTTTTGCCCGTGGAGCTTACGATGACGCTTCCCTCCGGGCTCAAGACCGGGCTGGCAAAAATCTGGCCCGGCGGTTTGTGCTGCCACTGCATCAGGCCGCTGGTCGTTTCAAGGGCAAACAGGGTGCCTTCTTGAGCAGCGGCGTAAACCAGGTCGCCATCGGCCGAAAGCAGCGGCGACGTATTGAAGTTTCGGTCCGTCATCTGGAAGCTGAAACGCTGCGTCCCATCCGGGTTTAGGGTAACGACCGCTTGACCTGTGACCAGATACAGGCTGCCATCCGAACCGACCGTGGCCTGAGCCATCACCTGCGCGGCCACGGAGGATTGGTAGCTCAGCGAACCGTCGGCGGCGTTGACCGCGTAGATGGCATTATCTGCACTGACCACGTACAGGCGACCATTCGGTCCTAACAGGGGGCTGAAGTTAAAAGGTGCCCGCTGATCGGCCACAAAATCCCATTTTTGGCTGCCATCAACATTGAAAGCAAAGAGGTGGCCTTTGGGATTGCCGCCATGACCGGTGGTGGTGAAATAGATCGTTCCATCCGGATCAACGACCGGGCTGGAGACCGCGCTGCCCAGGTTATTCCCGTTGGCCTGAGACTCCCACAGCAGTTGGCCGCTGACCGGAGCCAGGGCAATTAACTTGGACCGGTCATCAACTATGTACACCGTGCCGGTCGGCCCCAGGGTGACGCCTCCCAGAAACTTACCGGCTCCGGAGGCGCTGTAGTCCCAGCGGATGGTACCGTCCGGATTTAAGGCGTAAACGCGCTTGGCTTCGTTGGCCACAAAAATGGTGCCGTCCGCCCCAATCGCCGGGGCGGATTGATAATTAGAGCTGCTCAGGGATACGCGCGCCCGCTCACTTCCGTCGGCGTTGACAATCAACACCTTGCCGTTTTGATCTACGGAGACAAAGCCGCCATCTGGCAGACTAACGGCAGGGTTTGCCTGTTTGTTTTCCAGCGGATAAATTGCTTTTTTGACCCGCCGGTTGGTCACCCAACCGGGTCGCACCACAGGCCCCTGGCTGGTCCGCACGGCTTTATTGTGGACCACCGAGACGATGCCGGGCTCGGCAGCCAGGTTAGCCAGTTGATCAGATGCCAAGGTCGCGGCGACCGCGTCGATCAACCATAGGTCGGTTGTGACCTGGCCGCCCAGCCGCTCTACGACCGCCGCGGCGGTCTCCGACGAGTCGCCGGCGGTGACGATGAGCGACAGGCTCTCGGCCTGGCTCGACCACAGGTTCGGCTCGATGTA
>JBFGLD010001034.1:0-2990 GCA_041576335.1 Anaerolineae bacterium
ATATATGGTGGCATAGCCAACGGCCAGCTCACTTTTGTTCCCGGTGGTCAAGACTAACCAGCCGAATTTATTGCTCAAGGCCATCAGCGTGTTGCCGCGAGCCCGGCTCTGCAGGTTTTCCTCGGCGACGTTCGGCTCGGTATCGGCAAAGACGTCGGCCAGCATATCCAGATAGCTCTGGTAGGCCGGTTCGATAGGAATTATTTCATAGCGGATCCCGAGTTTCTCGGCCAAATCTGCCGCATCGCTTTTTGAATGGTCGGACGAGTAGCGGGAAGGCATCAATACGCCATTTACATTTTCCGCACCCAGCGCATCGACGGCAATTGTAGCCACCAAAGAACTATCGATACCGCCGGATAGACCCATTGTCACTTTACTGAAGCCGTTTTTTCGGACATAATCACGAGTGCCCAGCACCAACGCTTCGTATACTTCCTCAAGAGGCTCCGGCAGCGGCTCAATACGGGCCGCAGCCGGCGTGCGAGCTGAAGTTGGTGGCTTAAGGGCGGCCAAAGACACTTCTTGGAAGAGATTCGCGTATACTTCGACCAGGCCATCTTTGCGACGGCGCGGATCGCGCAGTCGTTGGCGAAAAACGTTGCCTGCGTTGATGTCGGTTACGACGAAATCTTCTTTGAATGGCGCAGCACGCGCTAATAAATTCCCACGCTCGTCTATAATTATGCTGCTGCCGTCGAAAACCAACTCATCCTGCCCCCCAACCAGGTTGCAGAAAGCGACAATAGCCACATTATCGGCAGCTCGCGTGGCCAGCATTCGCTCTCGGCTTTGTATTTTGCCGCATTGGTAAGGGGAAGCCGAAATGTTGAGCAGCAGTTCAGCCCCGGCAGCCGCCTGCGCCTCGGGTGGGCCGGCCGGATACCAGATATCCTCACAGATACTCACTCCAAAACAAACCGCGCCCGAGGCGGAGCCGGACCTGGCTGGAGCCGGTCGGCTGAAGACCGTGGTCGTGTCGCCTTCGGCAAAATACCGGTCTTCATCAAAGACGGCATAGTTTGGCAGCCGCGATTTGTGATAGATCCCTGCCAACGCCCCATCGTGCACTACTGCCGCAGCGTTAAACAAGTCATCTTGCCGGTCAACGAACCCGATAATCGCGGTTAACCCAGCGGTGTGAGGCAGTAGGCTGTCTAGGGCAGCCCGATTGGCTGCGGCAAAGCCAGGCTTCAGCAGTAAATCTTCGGGTGGATAGCCGGCCAAGGTTAACTCGGGAAACAGGAGAATATCAACTTCATGCTGCCTGGCCTGCTGCAAATATTCTATCACCTTGGCCTTATTTCCCTCGATATCGCCAACGGTCAGGTTGACTTGAGCCAGGGCCAGCCTCAGGGTGGTCATTCTTGCAGTCGGGTCTGATGGGCTAAAATGATGGCCTCGGCCACCTCTTTCATCGGTTTGCGGGTGTTCATACTCATTTTTTGGATTTTGCGAAATGCCTCTTGCTCATCCAAATCTTGGTGATCCATCAAAATCCCCTTGGCTCGTTCCACGGCTTTGCGTGTTTCCAGAGCGTTATTCAAGTCGGCCACTTCTTGGCTGACAGCCCGAAATTCGCTAAACCGTGACAGCGCCACCTCTATGGCCGGCAGCAAATCTGACTCTCTGAAAGGTTTGATCAGATAACCCACCACGCCCGCCTCTTTGGCCCGCTCTACCAAATCTTTTTGGCTGTGGGCAGTCAGCAGAACTACCGGCGCGATTTTCTCTTCCGTCAAAATTTGGGCGGCTTCGATGCCATCCATATCCGGCATTTTAATATCCATTAAAACAACATCGGGCTTTAACTCACGAGCCAGGTTAACCGCACTTTTGCCATCACCCACGTCGCCAACCACGAGGTATCCCAGATTGGTGAGCATTTCTTTCAAATCTGTTCTGACGATAGATTCGTCATCAGCTATAATGACACGTGTTCTTTCCATCCTGCTTCATCTCCAAAAGGTACTTTTGGGAATCTAATCGTTACGGAGAGGCCATCACTGTTGTCAAGGCCATTGCGTAAATCGATTTTTCCTTTTAAGTCTCCTTCTACTAAGATCTTTACAATTTGTAGTCCCAGGCTGTCAGTTTCTTCGAGTATGAAGTCGCTGGGCAGACCCCGACCGTTATCACTTATCTTAATAATTACATCATCACCGTCATCCTCTAAATCGATGCGGATGCGACCCACGTCCCGATCCTCAATACCGTGTTCGATCGCATTCTGCAGTAGTTCGTTAATAATTAACGAAGACGCGGTGGCCTGTCGTGCCGGTAAATAAACCGGCTCCCCGACAATTTCGAATTGGATTTCCTTGTCAGGATCGATTACCCCCTGCTGAAGCTGAGCGGCAATTCGATGGCTGACATCCTTAATATTAATGATATTTGAGCTTTCATGGGACAAAAACTCGTGGATTACAGCAATACTTAAAATTCGATGTAATGTTTCATCCAAAATGAGCCGAGCTTCCGTAGACGTGACTCGCCGGGCCTGCATTCTCAACAACCCGGCGATTGTTTGCAAGTTGTTTTTGACGCGGTGATGTACCTCCTTGATCATAGTATTTTTAATTTGAAGTTCCCGGTCCTGGCGACGGCTTTCAGTATCATCGTGAAGCGTGATAATCATGCCGCATCTCCGCTCACGTACGGCTAATCTCAGCAGCTTAAACCAGCCCCATTGTCTGGGGAGATAGTTGACCAGCGGAATTGCCTTACGAATTGAAACCCGACCCGATTCTTCACTTTCTCGCTCGAGGCAGCGATTCTGGGCCAAGGCCAGGCTGCGAATATCCTCGTCGTCTGTTTCAAGGGCCGAAAGAGGACGGCCGACCAGGGTTTCTTTATAACCCAAGCGGCGATAGAGGTTGGTTGCGATTCCGCTGGCATATTGAATAATACCACCGTCGTCAACAAAAAGGATGCCATCCTGCTCTCCGAAAGGAGACAAATCCTCCGCTCCAACAACGCGTCCATATAGG
>JBFGLD010001035.1:0-2989 GCA_041576335.1 Anaerolineae bacterium
CTTTTATCGCAGCCATGACAATGCCTCCTTAGATTTGATTGGTTCAATATAGATTTAATGATGATCGGCCCCAGATAATTGGGCCCGTTGTTGATGGAGTTGTTCAATCAAGTCAGGATTGTTCTCGATCAGATAAAAACCATGCTCCGGGTGTCGCTTGATGTAGCGTGGATCAATCTCACCCCGCCAGATGCGCCGATGTACCCAACCCCGGGGACATCCTAACTCGGTCGCCAGCCCTCGGACGGTCAAATAACCGTCAATTTCCACTTGGCCTCGACTTTGATGTAAGGGCAAGAACCAGTCATGAGCCAGGCGGACCTTTTTGACCGTGCCTGCCGAGACCGTCAGCGCCCGCGCTCCGCGAAAGCCCTGCTCGGTCAAGGTTGTGGCAATTTTCTCATCACTCTGGCCTTGTTGCCACAGCCGCTCAACCTGACGAACCATCTGCTCATAGCCACTCACATCACTCAGACGGGTGATCGGCGGATGAGCGTAGACGATTGAGTAGTGCCCGGAGACCCACACAATTTTGACCTCGACCGTGTCGGGGACAATCCGTTTCAAGATAACTTGGGCGATCAAGCTGCGTAGCAATTCCTTCTTGTGGCTGTTGCTCAGGCGACCACTGTCCCACAAGCTCGGTAAAGTCTCAGAGATATGCTTGAATTGGGTCACCAGTTCAGGCGGGATGGGGGCTGGCTTGGTGGCTTGCTGAAAGCGTTCATATTCTTCTTGAGTTTCTTGGAGTTGGCGCAACTTTGCTTCCCACTGAGCTTCCAGGCTGGCCGCTACCAGCCGGTTATCGGGATCAACGGCCTGGTATTGCCGCTCTGCCAGTCGAGCTTCATACTTGGCCCGCGCCAGTCGTTGGCTCCATTGCTGCCTCAGTTGCTTTTGCTCAGTCTGTTGCTGCTCCACAATGGCGGCCAGGGCATCCAACTGGGCTGGCGCCATCGCCTCAAAGAAAGCCTGGACCACCACGTCATCAACGCTTGGGCCGTGAATACAGGCACAGTGTCCCTGACCGGTCCGTTTCCGCAAGCCCGGGCAGAAATAGGCCGGGCTGGATTTGTAAGTCACGCTCATGCGGTAGCTGCATTGCCCACACACCACCAAGCCCTGCAACAAGCCGAGCCCTTCCCTCGCGACGCCACACGCTTTGCCCACTTTTTCCTCCTTAAACCGAGCCGCATTCTGCCGCAGTTGTTCTTGATTGGCCAGATATTGCTCCCAGGTGATGTAGGCGGGATAAACATCGTGTTGCAGGTGGAGCCACTCGCTCATCGGTTGGTCAATCATGCCCGTCCCCGGCCGCCCGGGTTGTCGTCGGCTGGGATCGGTTTGGCGCCGGCCATAGGCAAACGCCCCGGCGTAAGCCGGATTGTGCAAGATATCATAAATGGCATCGTCCTTAGCCGGCTTCCAGAGTAATTCACCCGCTTGATACCCGGCCGATTGGCGGCGGGGCAGCAAAATCTGGTGCTGATGAAAGTAGCGTAAGACCTTTTGGCCACTGCCCAATTCGGCGAACTTGTGCAAAACGAGCGCAATGGTGTCCCGAATTTGCTCATCGGGGTCTTTGACCACCGTGCCATCCGCCAACCGCACCAACCCTGTCGGCAGCTGTTGGCGATACTCCCCCCGGCGCACCTGGTTCAGACGGCCTGCTTCCAATCGCTGCCGCAGGATATGAAGTTCCGCTTCACTCATAGCACCTTTGAGCCCCAACAGTAAGCGGTCATTATGCAAATTGGGGTCATAGATGCCATCGCAATCAGCAATCAAAGTTCCAAACATAGCGGCCAGGTCGAGGAGATGATACCAGTCGCTGTTATTGCGAGCAAGTCGCGAGGCCTGGTAGCCAAAAATGATGCCCACATGACCCAGCGAAACCTCAGCCACCAACTCCTGAAAGCCCTGACGATGGCCGCTTTCTTGGCCAGACAACCCCTGGTCACTATCAATGACCCGGATCCGCTCCCGGTTCCAACCCAGGACCAGGGCTTGCTTGACCAGATCCCGTTGCACCAATTGGCTCTCCTGGTGATGCATCACTTGCTTGAAGGAGGACTGGCGAATGTAAATGTAGGCCAGTTTCTGAAGATGCCCAGCCGTGATTTTGGACCGGCCAGCGACCCAAGCGGTCAGAGGTTCATTCCCCTTCATCTGGCACCTCCGGCTGCATCGTCTGACTGACCTGTTGCAGTAGCTGCTGACAGATCAAGACCAGGCGCTGAAAGACGATCTGTTGCTGGGTGGGGGTCAATTGCTCCCACACCTGAGGGGGCTTGACCGGGCCCTGCTTGTGGCCTGGCGGCATTAAGGAGTGGGCTGATACCTGCGGTTGTGGGTTCATGGGCTGTCTCCCTTACTAGCTGCACCTGAATTTTTTCGTATATCGCTAGCAAGTGTTCCACAGCCGCTAAACTCAGCGGAAATTGAGGAATGGAGATGGGCGCAGGCGCGTGGTCGGTCATACCGATGGGCACGCTTCGTTCAATCCGTCTCCCCAGCCTGATGATACAACAGCGACCCAAATAGGGTTTGTTAGCTATCTCAATCAGAGGAAAGGTTAAGCCAGACAGGGGATGTCTGGGGTCAATGATGGTGACGGTTTCCTCAGCTGATCCCGTCACATCGAGCGGGGTAGTTTCTCGGTTGGGATTTGCCCAGGCCGGGATTGCCGACCAGGATAATCGGCTCTGCTTTCTCAATATATTCGCCCCGAGCCAGATCGAGAATGCGTTGCTTGTTCAGCTTGGGAATGACTGAGAAATCGAAATCAATCAGTTCCTTGAGCAAGGGAAACTTGGCCGCCCGGATCCGTTGCAATTGACGGTTGTGGTCTCGTTGCCCGACCTCTTCTCGGCTCAGGGCTAACAAGAACTGGTCATAGCTCTGGTTGGCTTCGGCTGCGTCTTGAGCAAACTGAGCGTAGTTGCGGATAAAGGTACTCAGACGTAATTGTTTGAGATAGCCCTCTAAC
>JBFGLD010001036.1:0-2988 GCA_041576335.1 Anaerolineae bacterium
GCAATCACTATGACCCGTTATGGCAACAGACTCTTAATTCGCCCCTAAATTGATACGCACTCCATCAAAACCTTCCGTAAACCTAAAATCAACGTTATTTTATGGCACCTATTCGTCTCAGCTTCGGCTCCAGCTGAGCCCGAATGGCTCTGAATCGGACTAGAAAATAAGTAAAGAGAAACCAAACGAAGCCCAGTCCGAATAGCGCGCCGGTTACGGTGCGCAACCACCAATTTAGGCTGCCAATGGTACTCCCCTCGTAAAATTCATCAGTAAAGGCTCCACCTGTCAGACGAATTGCCCAGGCGTTCGTCTCACGAAATCCTAAGCCGCTGCTTTCGCTGCGCATGTGGCTGAAGCCGTCAACGAGCAGAGGCAGCATCAACAGAATAAACCAGATCAGGCTCAGGCGAGGGCGGCCCTTGGCCAAGCCCCAGCCGAGCCCACCTAAAAATATTGCCATTAGAATGGCAACCATGCGGTGGTTTAGCGCCATTTTGAAACCGAGCTCGGGGTTGCCAACAAAAGCCTGGAGGTTTTCGGGATCGGCGCCCGCTGCAATTATTTGTTCCAAAGAATAGGTTTGTATTCCTCCGGCTTGACTGAACAAGAAATAGGAGCGTTGGGGCAGTTGGTGATTGTGAGGCGCTAAAAAATTGTAAAATGGCTGACCTGTATCGGTCAGCCCGGCCGACATAAAGGCCGGCGCCAAAAATCCCAAGGCCAAAATCGTGCCTGAGATTACATTAGCCACCAAAAACCAATGCCGGGCCAGGGTCAAAATAGTTTTTTGTAGAAATATAACGAATGTTCTTAGGCTTCCCGGGGCGACGGGGCCTTGTTCGCGAGAATGAGCGGGGCCCGCGGCCTTGAATTGCAGATCATGGTCATCAGATTTAGGCATTAGCACATATACCTCATGACGATGTGATAGCAGCTATGGTTGGCGTTGTCAAAACCTACGAACATGTGCTGCCCAACCAACAAAAAACCCCGTCGTTCCGACGGGGTTAAAAGCGGGCGATGAGATTCGAACTCACGACCTTCTCCTTGGCAAGGAGACGTTCTACCACTGAACTACGCCCGCAATACAGGGGTGGCAGGAATCGAACCCGCAACCTTCGGTTTTGGAGACCGACGCTCTGCCAATTGAGCTACACCCCTATAAACAGAATGTGAAGGATGTGGCCCAACAACACTCTGCAAGTTGATAGCGGGGGTGGGATTCGAACCCACGACCTCCAGGTTATGAGCCTGGCGAGCTTCCTCTGCTCCACCCCGCACTGTTTCTTATAATTATTCAGCAGTAAGGATTAGTACTCCCGATTCTGTTTCAGCCGTCATCTGTCTCACCCCAACTATGGGGGTGGCAACGCCTTGCTTGTAAGGTGTTACCTTACCTCGCCCTTGCCGCTGCGATGAGACCGAACATAATACAAGCCCGGCCCACTCACCTTGCTCTCGATCGCACGCTCGCCTAGCCGACTTCGTTACCGAAGCCGCTGGTAGGCTCTTACCCTACCGTTTCACCCCTCACCTTGAAACAGAGCCAAGGCTGGATTACTTTCTGTTGCGGTTGTAGTCAAAACACTTTTCAGTGTTTTGCCCTCACTTACTGTTTCGTGAGGCGATCTTGCTCCGAGAAGCAATTTCCCGAAGCTGAGAGTCGGGAAGTTCCTCTGCTAACCGTGAACCGATAGCAGCGACGGCACTATCCACGCCGAAAAATTAATACACCGTAAATAAACAACTAATCTTTGAGTCTAAGCCACACACTCAGGCGTCCCCGGCAGGATTCGAACCTGCGACCTTTTGGTCCGCAACCAAACGCTCTATCCACTGAGCTACGGAGACACAAAATTGTCTTTGAGCCGGCTACCTTGACCGTTACCTAAAAAAGTGATGATAAATATAAAGAAGGAGAGATTCTCCTAATAAAATCGTAAAGCGCTTTTGACAAACTTTGGAGTTATTGGTTTGTTAAGATTACTCCGAAACAGCATCGGAGATTATAGCACGTTTTAGTGGGCGTGTCAACAAAAAATTGGCGCTAAAAAGTTAAAGGACGCCCTCAAAATAGGCAATTAATTCTTCTAAAGCAAATTGGTTTGCTGCCCATTCTTCTCGAAATAAATGTCTTTCCACCAATTTGGCGACTTCATTTCTATAGAGTGAGGTTGCGCCGCTGCCTTCTTGAGTCGTAACCAAGCCGCCCAAGGCATTACCCAAAGCCACCGAGGCTTCCCAACTGAGCCCCACCAACCGCCCTAACACGACGCCGGCATTAAAACTATCGCCGGCGCCGGTTGTATCTTTTACCTTGATATTGAAAGCTGGAATCTTAACGCGTCTGTTGCTAATGGCTAGTAGACCGCCATTATGCCCACGCTTGGTAACGATAGCGTTAGCACCCCGTTCAATAAGATAATCAAGGCTTTGGTCAATAGAGCGACCCTCACCGAGCAGCGTTAGTTCCCCCTCATTTGGAAAAATTACGTCGAGTCTTGGTAAAATATCCATAATTTGAGAGCGCGCACGCAGGGCAGGTTCCGTGCCAATATCTAAGCTGACTCGCGTGTGAGGGGAATTTTGGGCTAGATCCAACGCAACCATGAGGGTTTCGTATTGATGGTAGGATAAAAACGAGTATCCGGAGAGGTGCAGCCAGCGGCACTGCGAAAAATATTTAGGATCGATCGATTTAGCCTCGGTAAACGCATTGGCACCTCTAGCGCCAAACATAGTGCGCTCCCCATCTCCGGTCACAGCAATAAAAATAAGGCCGGTGCTCACCTTTGGATCCGTCTGAATATGAATGCAGTCTACACCGGCGTCTTTTAAATCGGCCAAGACTTTGTTCGCTAAGGTATCTTGACCAACCCTCCCAATGAATCCGACGTTCATGTCCATCTTGGCTAAAGCTATAGCCGTGTTAACGGCGGAGCCCCCCGTGTGCATCTGAACCGTCGTCGCAATTGCTTCGTTACC
>JBFGLD010001037.1:0-2966 GCA_041576335.1 Anaerolineae bacterium
AAACGCTACCTCCTTTAACTTTCAAGGGCAAAAGTCAATCTACCTCGCTCTATAAAGTACCTTTCCGCCAAAACCAAACCTCTTGATCAAGTATATTTTCATAAATTGTTATTTTTTCTAGGATTATTTGAGGTATCTCGACCAATTTAGAGCCAAGCTTGCGGCCAATATCCAAATCTTTTTAATGTTTCAACCTAATACTCCAGGACTTTAGGGAGTTCTCTGGCTTGGGCCACCCACGCTTCAACTGCTTTTAGCGTGGGCGCCCGTCCGGCTACTCTTCGATTAGTATTGGTTTCAACCAACTTGGCGTGCAAATTGTCAGGGCGACGCGCAGCCAGCTCCTTTACCGTGTCCACGCCCGCCTGCTCCAGTAAATCCGAGAAAACCCCGCCAATGCCTTGAACCCGAGCTAAGTCGGCTCGATTAG
Source organism: Anaerolineae bacterium (assembly GCA_041576335.1). Lineage (GTDB taxonomy): Bacteria > Chloroflexota > Anaerolineae > 4572-78 > J111 > JANQQF01. Next base: position 431 of record JBFGLD010001037.1, read on the forward strand.
CCCATTCCAGAATGAGTCGGGTCTCCACATGCATTTTCTCGGCTACAGATTTTCGGCCGGCAGGTGTTCGAGTCGCTTCGAGTAGTTGATCGCTGTTGTAGATCCTTTGCGTCTTTAATCGCATCTGGAACTCGAAGGAAATACCTCTAAGTTTGTTTATGCTAACAGCCATTTCAATCTCCTTTATTTGATGTTACTCAATAGGCTTACCGGCAATACGCTGATTTGCCAGCCCTTAATCGGCATGAGCGGTTACGGTGCATGCAACATCTCTAATCATCCATTTGAAATCTACAGTCAGTCCGCCAGCAATTGGCCGAGGTGGACAAATAGAGCCTCGACTCCGGTACCATTTTCAACACTGATAAGCTGATAGGGAACGTTCAAATCAGCAGCAATAGCCTGAAGCTGTATTTCACTAGACTGCTTGTCACCAGAGACGGGCTGGTTCGCAGCGATGATAAGGCGGGCACCGGGATTAATACTCATAACCTCAGTCGCGTAAACGTATAGCTTATCTAGCGTCTGCGGTTGCATCAGATCACAAACCAATACAGCTCCGGCCGTACCGCGTAGATAACTGACACGCAATTGGCTGAATGCTGCCAGATTAGTCAGCTCCCACAGAATCATCGTTAACTTCACTGTTTCGTCACTCTCAGCGACGTTGACCGTCTTACGACTGATTTTGACACCAATGGTACTGATGTATTTGTCGTCGAATAAGGTATGAGCAAATCGACGCACTAGGCTGGTCCCAGTCACGTCCAGAGTACCGAGGATACATACCTTTTTGGTGATGGAATTCATCACGTATGACACGTTTCTTGTAATCTCAAGGATACGGAACATTGAATATTTGTACACCCCAAGCCAGTTTATTACGTCCTGAAGTTTCCCGGACGGTTAACGAAGCGCTTAAAACAACCGTAATACGCGCAGTGACACTTATTACGCCTTCCGGTTGAGCGGAAGTAGGTCGGACTAAAGGACTTTTCGAAAACCCTCAGCATTGAGTATCTGTCAGACGTCCCCCAAATTTACGTCTATGGGCTCAGTACCATTCATTAACTCTAAGTCGGGTCGTCGTCGGCCGCGGGGAGTGTGAAATATACGGTAGTGCCGGTGCCTTGTTCACTTTCTACCCAGATTTTGCCACCGTGTCGTTCGATAATCATCTTGGAAATAGCGAGCCCCAAGCCGGTACCGCCGATGGCCAAGTTATAGGCGTCAGCGCGGTAAAACGGTTCAAACAGCGGTTCTTGTTGTGCTCGGGTCATCCCGACGCCTTCGTCCTGAACGCTAATTTCAACAAAATTTGTGACCACCCGCGCACGAATAGTGATTCGACCCCCTTGGGGCGAGTATTTGATTGCATTCGACAGTAAATTACGCCCGACTTGCGCCAACCGGAATGGATCCCCCTTGACCGGCGATAATCCCTCAACCCCTTCAAAATGAATATCGTGTATGGACGTTACTTCGGCAAAGGGCAGCACCACATCTCGCATCAGCCTGAAGATTGACACGGACTCGAGGTTAAGTTCAAAGGTCGGCTTGGCTTCTAACCGATAGATTTCCAGCAGGTCGTCCACAATTCGGGTTAAGTGTGCGGACTGCTCGGTGATAATATGCAGACAGCGCCGTCGATGTGACGGGCCGAGATCACTAGCCAACAACATTTCACTTAACCCAAGAACCGATGTCAATGGGGTACGTAGCTCGTGAATAGTCGTAAGCAATTCTGTCTTTAAATGGTTGATCTCCTGTCGAAGCTGCTCATTGGCCTCAACTAGTTTCGTAGCGCGCTGCTGCACCCGGCCTTCAAATTCACGGCTGCCTATTTCAAGGTTACCTGACTGCTCGGCCGGTTCGTAAGTTAACCGTTCACTCGCTTGCTGCAATTTTTTACTTAGCTGTGTTATGGCCATTATTATGCTTTTAGGAGCTTTTTTCAGAGACTTTTCTAGCCACTTGGGCTTCGTAATTTGTTCTTTCAAGCTTTTTTTCTTCTTCTGAACATTGATCATAACACTTTGTCCGTTCGTCGTGATTGTTACCCTCACCCGAAACCGGCAAGGTAAAATAAAAAGTTGTTCCCTGGTTTGGCTCGCTTTCCACCCAAATGTGCCCCCCATGCGCTTCAATAGTCAGTTTGCAGAAAGCTAACCCTAAACCACTGCCGCTTCCCTCCTGTCTACCAGCAGCGAATTTTTGGAACAATTGATTTTGGACTTCGAACGGCAACCCGATTCCATTATCCGCAATGGAGATACGGAGATAAGAGGTCGACTCGTTCAACTGGTGAGCCGGGTCGTGGCTGGCCAATTCCGCGGAGATCCTGACCCGGCCACCGGCCGGCGTGAACTTAATCGCATTTCCCACCAAGTTTTGCAGTACGCGCTCTATCAGCTTGGCATCGGCCCAGATCGTTGGTAGGGTCGATGATACCTCGCTTTCCAGGCTAAGCCCCTTGTCTGCGACCAGTGGTGATTGGGCTTGCAGGGCCTCTTTGATGAGATCGGGCAAAGAAACT
>JBFGLD010001038.1:0-2964 GCA_041576335.1 Anaerolineae bacterium
AAGATCTTGAAAAATCTTCAATTAACTTAAAGCATAACACCACTCACCACATCAGATTTTGAGCGAGTCCGTGTATTGGACATTCGACTAGTCTTGAGTTGGGTCATTCGTACCAGGGGAAAACTCAACAGATAACCGATGTGTCGAAGCTTATTCTGGCGTAGAATTAGAGCTAGCTTAGGAGGATACATGGTGGGGCTGTATTTAGGCTACAATGGGTGGACTTCAGTTTATGGGGCGGCGGGTCCGCTAATCGCTTTGCTGCTGTGAGTCTATTATTCCGCCTGGATCTTCCTTTTCGGGGCGAAGTTCACTCAGCTTTATGCTGACAGGTTTGGGATCCCGATTGTACCGGATGAGGATGCAATGTTTCTTTCTGCGCTATCTTTTCAGGAGCCAAGGCCGTCTGCGTAACGATTAGCCTTGGGTAGGAGCGGTGATGCAGATGAGGCCTAACGTTACGTTGTCAGGTGTCCAATGCTTTCAAGTGTCCCGAATGGCGATCAGCCAGCCAATTTGCCAGTGAGGCAAACCAATGAATGAACCCCACCAGATACAATTGATGATCGTTGACGATCATCCGGTTGTTCGGGGTGGCTTAACTTACGCTTTGCTCGCTTTTGAAGATATCGAAGTGGTCGGTGAAGCGGACAGCGGGGAAGAAGCCCTACGTTTGTGCGGTCGAGTTCAACCCGATGTAGTCTTAATGGACCTAGTAATGTCCGGTATGGGTGGCGCTGCCACAACTCGAGCAATTCGAGAACGGTATCCACACGTGCAGGTCGTTGTCTTAACAAACTACCAGGAAAAGCAGATGGTTCGGGAAGTCCTACAGGCCGGGGCTATTGGTTATTTACTCAAGGGTGTTTCTCTCGACGAGCTCGCCGGAGCTATTCGGGCAGCCTATGCTGGCCGGCCGACCTTTGCCCCCGAAGTAGCCCGGGTGCTGATCGAAGACGCCGACCCAGCCCAAAATGTGGGCCAAGACCTAACCGAGCGACAGTTGGAGGTGTTGGCCCTGGTCGTACACGGATTAAGCAATGTTGAAATTGCCGAGCGGTTAGTTGTCAGCGTTTCGACTGCCAGGCATCACGTCAGCCAAATTCTCGCCAAGCTGGGTGCGTCTAACCGGGCTGAGGCAGCTGCTCTGGCCGTAAGACACGGCCTGGTCAAAGGACCAAACCTCGACGATGAAAGGCCCTATTTTACTGGAAAAGCCGATCAAAAATGAAATGTAAGGAGGTGAGGCAAACAACACAGATCAAGCCACGTCTGTCAAATTCTGTACCGAGGAAGCCAACCAGTGCCGTTGGCTCATCATTAACAAATATAACAGGGAGTTAGGAGTCAGGAATTGGGAGTCAGGAGTCGCTGGCATCCCTAATGCCGAATTCCTAATCACAAAGGAGATTTCAATCATGGCAACCATAACTGTGATCAAATTCAAAACTGAAACCGGCGCAGATAATGCGCTCAACACCATCAAAGACTTATCTAAACAGCAGCTAATCACCCTGCACGATGCCGCCATCGTCACCTGGCCGTCCGGCAAGAAGAAACCCAAAACCAAACAGCTGCACAGCCTGGCCGGCATCGGGGCTCTCGACGGCGCGTTCTGGGGAATGCTGTTTGGGCTAATCTTTTTTGTGCCTTTCTTTGGTGCGGCAATCGGGGCCGCGATGGGCGCCCTGTCCGGGTCGCTGACTGACGTGGGCATTGACGATAACTTTATCAAGTCCGTGCGTGATCAGGTCACCGAAGGCACCTCGGCCTTGTTCTTGATGACGAGCGATGCCGTCATGGACAAGGTGCGGGACGCCATGCGCCACCTCGATTTTGAAATCATTGCCTCCAATCTTTCCAAAGACGAAGAAGAGAACCTGCGCGAGTATTTCGCCGAATAATCGTCATCAGCGCCTGGGCCCAAGCTTATGAACTCACGAAGGCCGGCGCGGATGAGAATCAGGGATTAGAAATTAGGAGTCAGGGATCAGGGGCACGGATAAGAAGTTGGGAATTTGGAGTCAGGGAACAAGTTTGTCTCCCTAATTCCAAATTCCCAATCCTTACCTGGCTGGAAAAGCCAGAACTAAAAAAATGGCCTACGGAACCGAGATACGCAGATAAACGAAGCCCTGACAGCAGTCACGAATCTCTCCGTGCTGGTCTTTGTAAATTGTTAACTGGATGGAGCCAACCCTATGAGCAAGGAACGATAATTGAGTGAGCGTAACTTGTCCAAGCACGCTCCTCCGGCCTTCCATTTGCTGGCCAAGCCAACCGGGGCTATCTGCAACCTCGACTGCAAATACTGCTTCTTTCTATCCAAAGAGATGCTCTACCCCGGCAGCCGCTTTCGCATGGCCGATGAGTTGTTGGAGATTTACATCAAGCAGCTTCTGGAGAGCCACCAAACCCCGGAAGTGAACGTGGCCTGGCAGGGCGGCGAACCGACGTTAATGGGGCTGGATTTCTTCAAACGCTCGGTGGCCTACGCCGATAAATATAAGCGGCCCGACCAGCGCATCCTCCACACCATCCAGACCAACGGCACCCAAATCGACGAGGCATGGGCGGCTTTCTTCAAAAAGCATAACTTTCTGGTTGGCCTCAGCGTGGATGGCCCCCAGGCGCTGCACGACGCCTACCGCGTCAACAAGGGTGGTGAGGGCAGCTTTGCCCAAGTGATGCGCGGCTGGGATTATCTGCAGAAACAGCAGGTCGACTTCAACATTCTGTGCACCGTCCACGCCGCCAACCAGGCTTACCCCCTGGAGATTTACGGTTTCTTCCGGGATGAGCTGCAAGCCGAGCACTTGCAGTTTATCCCCATTATTGAACGGGCCAGCGAGATCACCTTAACCGTGGCCAATGAGGGCTGGAGCGAGCGGCCCGGCGGCGAGCGACCGCTCTATACCCAGGCCGGCAGCCTGGTGACTGAGCGCTCAGTCGGGGCCGAGCAGT
>JBFGLD010001039.1:0-2958 GCA_041576335.1 Anaerolineae bacterium
CCCCAACGGTTATGAGTATTTCTAATGCGGGATCATATTCAACGTCGTAGAGGCGCTTGAGATGTTTGGAGACAGCAGTGCGTAACTCAATGGTGCCGTTGTTTGAAGTATAGTGGGTATGACCAGCCTTTAAAGAGGCAATACCGGCCTCAAGAATTGGCTTAGGCGTGACAAAATCGGGTTCGCCAATCCCTAAGGAAATAACGTCATCCATTGTAGCTGCAATGTCGAAAAAGCGGCGAATGCCGGACGGCGGGATCTGCTGAACGCGGTTTGAAATAAATGAACGCATGACTTTATCCGTTTATGTGCAAAATGACAATGGCCCGCTAGGGTAAACTGTTTACGCCCGCGAGGCCATAATTTTTTGCGAAAAAGCGCGACCGTATTATAAACCGTTAGCTTCTAAATGGCTAATGGCGTGTAAGGCATATTAAATGCCTCGGCCACGGCTTGATAGGTGATTTTACCCTGGTAAATGTTGACACCCAGAGCCAGGGGCTTATCGGCTTTTACCGCTCCCACAAATCCCTTATTTGCTAATTTGAGAATGTAGGGTAGCGTGGCGTTAGATAGACCGTAGGTACTTGTGCGTGGAACAGCTCCGGGCATATTGGCTACGCAATAATGGAGGACTTCGTTGACTTTAAATGTAGGATTTGAATGCGTGGTCGGGCGACTTGTCTCCACACATCCCCCCTGATCGACCGCCACATCGACGATAACGCTGCCAGGCTTCATTTGTTCAACCATCTCGCGAGTTACGAGCTTAGGGGCCTTGGCCCCTTTTACTAATACGGCCCCGATGACCAAATCAGCGCGACTTACTGCGCGCGTGACGTGAAAGGGGTTAGAAAACCAAGTCGTAAAGTTGCCGTGTAATATCTCACTCAGGGTTCGCAAGCGGTCTAAATTAATATCCATTAAAATTACACTGGCTCCCAGACCGAGTGCCATCTGCGCCGCATGGGTGCCCACCACCCCACCGCCTATGACGACCACATTAGCGGGGCGTACCCCGGGGATACCGCCCAGTAATTTACCTCGTCCGCCTTCGTGACGTTCTAAGTAATAGGCACCGACCTGTACAGACATGCGTCCAGCTACCTCGCTCATCGGGGTAAGGAGGGGCAGGGTTCCATTCGGCAGTTCAACGGTTTCATAGGCAATCCCCGCCACGCCGCTCTCTAACATTGCTTTGGTAAGCCTCTCGTCGGCAGCCAAGTGAAGGTAGGTGAAAAGGAGTAATTCAGGGCGCAAATAAGGGTACTCGGCGGGCAGCGGTTCCTTCACCTTAACGACCATGTTTGCTTGAGTCCAGACTTCTTCGGCAGAGGAGACTAGCTTTGCCCCCGCTTCTTCGTAATCTTCGTTGGAAAAATAACTTCCCTCGCCGGCCTCACTTTCTACCAGGACCGTATGCCCAGAATTAACCAGTTGATTGACACCTGCGGGGGTCATAGATACCCGGTATTCATTGTCTTTTATTTCTTTTGGCACGCCTATGATCATCTTTGATCTCCTTTAAAGTTAATTGATGCGAGGTAACAGGTAGGGGGTAGCAGATTATGACGAGTTATTTATGGTTTAGGAGTCCTGCGACAACTAACCGCCTTTATATTTGCCCTCGATGATTGTCCCATCCTTTATTTGAAGCTGTCGATCCGACTCGTTTATGATCTCGACGGTACCCCTCAAAATTATATTTTTACCGAACTTCACATCGCCCTTGATGCTTAATCGCTCACATTCGACCAGAGCAGGAGCGCCATGCGGAAAACGAGCCTTCATCTCGTCGACTAATTGATAGTGGGCCGAATCTAAGGTAATGACAACTTGCTCCAGACCCCGCTCCTGCCGTTTTGAATTGGGGATAATGCGAAAATCATCGGTAAGGCTGAAGGCGTCCGAACTAACCGCAAGTAGATCGTCCGTGGTTTTGACCGGTGCAAAACGGCTGCGAGGTACTCGAATAGCGCCGGCACCTTCAAAAGCGGCGATAGCCGAACCCATCGCTGTTTCCAGTTGATAGACGGGCGTGGAGTCGCGGTCGCGCGGATCAACAGTTTTGTTGTTGCGGATCATCGGTAGCCCCAAAATGTTGTCCCTGTCTGCCATGACTGCCTTGAGTGCGCCCAAATTCAGCCATAGATTGTTGGTATTAAAATATTTGTGACGGGTAATGTCCTGAAATGTGGTTTCGTCCTCGGGCAAACATTGGGCCGACTCTCGCAGAAGCAATTGCCCGCCGGGCCGCTGCGCTAAATGCCCACCCTTGCGATCCGCGCCGGTGCGATCAGCCACTTCCATCATAAAGGGGAGTTGATTTTCGACAAAGTAACCTAAAATAGCCGTGTCTATGCTCGCGCCCAAGTTGTCGGAATTGGAAACAAAAGCGTATCCGTAATCATTTTCTAGCAAAGTGTTTAACAACCCACTCGTAACCAGGGCCGAATAGATGTCGCCGTGGCCAGGCGGACACCATTCCAACCCCGGGTCCTGAGGCCAGCTGACCGGACTGAGATCCTCTTGGCTCACCTTGGGTATTTTGTGCTGCAAAAAATCTAGAGGCATATCGTCCCATAGATCAGGGTACTTTTCGAGCGCAGCGAGCGAGTCGGCCCGGGTGGCAAAACTGTTCATCAAGACTAAGCGCACCCCGGTTGAAAGGGCGTGGCGAGCAAAAATGTCCAGAAAGGAAAGATCGTTTTTAACCCTTAATAACGATTTTGCCTGCTCTAAGCCCATACTTGTACCCAGTCCGCCATTGAGCTTAAGAAAGACAGTGTTGGCTAAGGCGGCCCGCCCCGCATCGCTCAGGCTTTCAGAAAACGTTTCGGCATCCGGGAGGCTCTCAACCGGCTCAAGGTCAGCTTCCGGAATAAACCCCGTTTGGCCTGCCACAAGTTGAGCATAGTAGTGCTTGAAGGTCCTAATAACGATATCGGGAAGTCCTTC